>CAZJCR010000120.1:0-11891 GCA_964544385.1 uncultured Bacteroidales bacterium | reverse complement strand
TTACGACCAAACTAAACGCGTTTTTATGTTTAACGATATTTTAGACAAACCTTTTAATGCCCAAAATAACGAACCTGTAGCATTTAACTCTCAAAATGTTGATAATAAAAACAATAGTAATAATTACAGTAATCAAAACACCGATACTTTAAAAAATATAACCAAAAACCAAAGTGCCAAAAAAGCCACTACCAAACAAAATATTAATAATAGCACTGATAATACCGAACCCCAGGTTAATACCGAACTATTAGCCGACGTTATGGTTACTATTAACGATACCGACTCAATAAACATTGAGCTGGTTGATAAATCGTTAATATCAGACAAAAACAATAAAAGTAACACTACAAAACAAAATAGTTCGAACCTGATAGTCAGCAAAAAAGCAGGTTATATTACAATAATAGCAAGCTTAAGCACATTATTAATTTTAATACTTGTTTTAGGGCGTAAACGCAAGGGTAAACAACAAAAATTTTAGAGTTTTAATTTTGATAAAAATAAACTAAGTTTGATTTTATAATTGTGTTTTATTGTATTACATAAACACTTAAAAGTTTTCTGTAAAAAAAACACACATTATATTAGCACTCCCAAATATTAATTCAAGGGAATTCGAAAAATTAATATATTGCAGATGAAACATCAATGGTAAGAAAATTTATCACACACGAACCCCGATAAACCAGAGCAAGCAATCTTGACTATAATGAAAAAATAGAAATAAACAGATGAAAAATAAAATTATTTTAACCATAACAATAAGTTTTGCAGTACTAATATCGACAGGTCAGGATTTAAAAAAAGTGAAACAGCTTTTTCAAACAGCCGAACAACATTTATTGTACGAGGAGTATGATATAGCTTTACCAATATACCTTGATTTAATTGCCGAAGGTTGGGACAATGCAAACGTTCAGTTTAGTATAGGTATGTGTTACCTTAAAATGAGCGGCCCGCCATCGTTGTCAATACCTTATCTCGAAAAAGCAGCCGAAAACACAACCGCTAATTTTAGAGAGGGAAACTATAAAGAAGACAAAGCCCCCGAAGAGGCATTTTTTTACCTTGCTAAAGCGTACAGGTTAACTAATCAATACCCAAAAGCTATTGAAATGTATAAAAAGTACAAAGCCACCCTGGCCGTTAACGACCTTTACTATCACGATTTTGTCGATTTACAAATACGCACATGCGAAACAGCACAGCAAATGATGGCATCGCCAATTTACGCAATACAAACCGTTGTCGACTTTGGCGAAGAAGGCGACAATTATTACCCGGCAATATCGGGCGACGAAAACTCGATAGCTTTTACTGCCCTGCAAAATGTACGCGACGAGTATACTGGTGAGCAAATACCATTTAACATTGTTTACTACACTATAAAAGAGGCAGGTATTTGGAAAAAACCGAAAGATATTACTTACGACATTGTTTCCGACGGATATTTCTCAACAAGTTACATGTCGTACAATGGCGATTACATGATACTTTACCGCGACGACTATGGCAACGGAAACCTATATTTTACAAAACTCGAGGGACGAAAATGGGAACCAATCGAAAAATTCCCCAAACAAATAAGCTCGCGCGACAACGAGACACACGCGAGCCTTTCAAAAGACGGGTCAACAATGTACATGGTTAGCGACCGCCCCGGCGGTTACGGTGGACGCGATATTTATAAAGTTATTAAAGATAACAAAGGCAGGTGGGGCGCACCAATTAATATTGGCGATGTTATTAATACACCTTTCGAAGAAGAAACCCCTTTTTTGACCGAAGACGGTAAAACTCTGTACTTTGCATCGGAGGCACACTCGAGTATGGGCGGTTTTGATATTTTTAAGTCGACACTCGATGATGCCGGAAACTGGTCGCAACCGGTTAATTTAGGATACCCCGTTAACACACCCGACGACGACAAATTTTTTGTGCCAATTGCCGACGGTTCAATTGCATACATGTATAAAGTACCCGAAGGTGGCAGCGATGAACGTATTATGAGGGTTGAGTTTCCAAAAATTGAACAAATTGTTCAGGTTATGCCCGAACCCACATCGTTTGACGACACCCTTAATGTTGCCGACAATTACCAGCAAAACACAGCTACCGAAACAACAACTGAAACACCATATCAAACCGAAACTGTTCAAAATAACCAGGCACAAACGCCTGCTTTGGGCGACAATAATCAAACACAGCAAATACAAACAATAGTTTTGCCAATCGATTATCAAATAATTGGACGTTTAACTCTTGATGATAATAAAGAATTAGACAATAGTTTTTATGTGCACGTTGCAAAACCCGACGGCGAAGTTGTTGCAGCCTTAAGCCCCGACAATTCCGGGCGTTTTGTTACCCGCTTAAAACCAGGTCAGTATAAAATTAACGCCTACGGCGATGGTTACGAACCCGCCTCAAAATCGCTTTTTATTAGCGATAGCGAGCAATCGCCCGAGGTATTAACCTTTTTAGGCATGAAACCTAAACAGGTTAGCACCGGCGAGTATTATAGTATTAAAAGCATATTGTTCGACTATAACAGCCCCCAGCTTAACCGCGATGCACAAATCGAAATTGAAAAACTGTCGGCACTTATGCAGGCAAACCCAACATTAAAAGTCGAAATTGTTGGTAATACCGATGCACTTGGCTCCGACGAGTATAACAAATCATTATCGTTTAAACGAGCACAATCGGTAGTTAACTATATAAATAAAAAAGGGATAAATAACTCGCGCTTTGTTACAAAAGGTTTAGGTGCAACTCATTTTATTGCAATTAACCAAAACCCCGACGGTAGCGATAATCCCGAAGGGCGTAGGCTTAACAGGCGTGTCGATATTAAAATTATTAATGCCGAAAATGTTAATGTTGTTACCGAGAATATTTACGTTCCCGACGAACTAAAATATAAAGAACACCTTACCTACACAATTTTATTAATGATAGCCCCAAAACCACTCGAGGCATCGTACTTTAAAAAATCGGGCTATAAAGTTAACAATGTTTGGATGTACCAAACATCGGAAGGTTACCTGTATACAGTTGGCCAGTTTGGGCAAAAAGCCGACGCCTTAGATATGATGAACAAAGTTGTTGATGCCGGTTTCCCCGATGCTAAAATAATAAGCAGTTTAGAGTATCACGAGCTAATACAGGCTAATACAAATGTTTACAAACAAAAACTTGCCGAAGAGAGTAACCAGGTTTTTACCATACAATTATGTGCACTTAAAAACCCTATCGAAAATAATAAACTTATAGGCATGTTCGATGTTGAGGTTGTGCATGGCAACGACGGTTTTTACCGCTATGTTTATGGCGAATTTATTGGTAAAATATCGGCAAAACAAGCCCTTAACGATGTTTTACAGCGAGGCTTTACCGATGCTTTTATTGTTGAGGTTAATAACTTAAAAGATAAATAAACGTGTTGCTCAAAAACAATTTAGTTGCTTTAAGGGCTGTTGAACCCGAAGACCTTGAGTTTTTGTATAAGTGTGAAAACGACACCACAATATGGAATGTTAGCAACTCTGTTGTACCATACTCGCGCTTTGTTTTAAAACAATATATCTGCGACTCGGGTATCGATATTTACACATCGCGTCAATTAAGGTTGATAATTGAACCTGTTGGACAAGACCCGCAGCCTGTAGGGGCAATCGATTTATTCGATTTCGACCCGTTTCACAGGCGCGCAGGTATAGGTATTTTGTTACATGGCAACGAAAACCGTAAGCGGGGATATGCCGCTGCAGCTTTGTCGTTATTAATCGATTATTGTTTTATGCATTTAGGGTTAAACCAAATTTATTGCAATATTACCCCCGATAATGCCGATAGTATAAAACTTTTTACATCGGCAGGTTTTGAGCCTTGCGGTATCAAAAAAAAATGGTTACGCCTTAACGATGGCTGGTGCGACGAGGTTATGTGCCAGCTTATTAACCCAAATCCCCAGTAGTAAGACAATGGTAGCCGGGCAGGGTATCTAAAAAACTATAAGTATTGTTAGTATGGTTTAAATAACATGCTATATGTTGTATGCCATTGGTAATTATTAAATAGTTTACATTAATGTTCATGTTGTATGCTGCAACCTGGTTAAATGTAGCTTGGGTAAGCTTTACCATTGGCGATTTACACTCGACAATTAAAACAGGTTGTGCATAATTATTATATGCCAAAATATCGTAGCGGCGCTGCATATTGTTAATTACCAATTTTTTTTCGACCGATATTAAACCTTGCGGAAAGCCCAGGGTTTGTACCATATATTGCAAAAAATTCTGACGGACCCACTCTTCGGGAGTCAAAGCAACAAATTTTTTCCTAAAAGGGTCAAAAATCGCGCGTTTATTGCCAGTTTCTTTTATATTAAAATTATAATGTGGTAAATTTAGGTTTTGCATATACTTACAAAAGTAACGTAATATAAATAAAGTTTATATTGTTATCAATAATAAAAATAATATACATTAATTTATACCTAAAACATATTTGTAAATTGTAACACTTTTAAAAAATAAATAAACCTTTTAAGGTACTGGGTGTTAGTAAAATAAACTTAAAATTAAAAAAAAATGTCATTCGAATTACCAAAACTACCTTACGGACTTGACGGGCTTGAGCCGTACATTAGCAAAACCACAATGGAGCACCATTATGGCAAACACCACCAGGCGTATGTAACAAACCTTAACAATTTGTCAGCGGGTACGCAATTTGAGGGCTCAAGCCTTGAGCATATAATTAAAACTGCCGATGGTGGTATTTTTAATAACGGTGCACAGGTTTGGAACCATACTTTTTATTTTATGCAATTATCGGCTAATGGTAAAAAAAGCCCCGATGGTGAATTATTAACTGCTATTAATGCCGGATTTGGTTCGTTAATAAATTTTAAAGATGAGTTTACAAAAGCCGGGGCTTCGTTATTTGGCTCGGGTTGGGTATGGTTATCGGTTAACCAAAATAATAAACTTGTAATAACACAGGAGCAAAACGCGGGCAACCCTTTGCGCGCTGGTTTAAAGCCTATTTTAACTTGCGATGTTTGGGAGCATGCATATTATTTAGATACTCAAAACCGACGCCCCGATTATATTAAAAACTTTTGGGATATTGTTGACTGGAACATAATAAATTCGCGCTACAATACTATTATAATGGGTAAATAACCCAATTTGAGTTAAAGCGATGCAATTAATATACAAACCGAGGGTATTATAATTTATCATAATACCCTCGGTTTTTAGTATAGTTACCGTCCACAAATGGTTTTAAAATCGCAATTAATACAATTGGCCTGTTGTGTTGTTTGAGTAAAAGGTATATTGTAGTTAAATATTTGCCATAATAATTGCTTTAATAAGTTCTCGAATTCGGCTGCAATTAGTACAAAATTGCTGTCGTCGAAATTTGGTTGCGATTTTGATTTTATTACAAAATTGTTGTTGTTGTTAAAATGTTTAACCTGGTAAACCATTGGTATTATTGCCATTTGTGTATTTTGATTTTTATGGCAAACTAACGAGTAAATAAATGTTTGTATTATTGCTTTATGTTTTTTAATGGTTTCGGGGTTAAAAAGGGTGGGCAAAGTTTCAAAAATAATGTTGTCGGAGCCTGTTTTATAGTCAACAATATGCAGGGCATTATTTGTACTAAACATTCGGTCAATAGTGCCGCCAATACAAAGCTGAATTTCGGTATTATTTACATTAATGTTTAATAAAGTGTCAACATGTTTTTCGAGGCCGGTAATATAAAAAGGGGCATAGTTTTGGTCGGTTTTTATCATTAATAAAAGGTAGTTTTTTATTGCATCGGCAACAAGCCGGTTTTTACCCTCGATACTAAATACAGCATTAGTGCTATTGCCCCAAAAAGTTTTAGCAAAGGCTTGGTTAATTATATTGTCAAAAAATAAATTGTTTTTATTAAGCATGGTTAACTCGTTGTTAGTAACCTCAATATTTTTTTCGGCATATTTTTTATAAAGCTCTTCGGCAGCATTATGAAAAATATTACCAAACTGCCGGGCATCTACCTGTTCGTCGGTTGAGTCGGTTTGGCGCAGACGCATAATTGTTGAAAAATAAAATTTAAGCTGGCATGTTAAATATGTTGTAATTGCGCTTGGCGATAATATCCTTTTGTTGGTATTGTTAATGTATTGTAAAAGAGCTTTTTTAACAAGGCCTTCTTTTTTAATTGTAATATTATTGTCGGTAATAATGTTTATATTTTGTTCAATACTTGTGGCTTTTAGTTTAAAATTGTTATTATATTTTAATTGATAAGCATACCTGCTTGGTTCGCCGGTTGACAACCCGTTTGAGCTGCTGCAGTATATTAAGCTAACGTTTTTTGAGCGTTGAAGCAGGCGGTAAAAGTAATAAGCATACATTGAATCGTGCATTTGACGGGTTGGCAAGCCAAAAGCCTGCCGCAGGCTGTAAGGTATAAACGACGACGAGTTTTGTGATGCGGGTAATTGCCCCTCGTTAAACGATAGAATTATTATGTTTTCGAAATCGAGGTTTCGGCTTTCGAGAAAACCCATAACCTGTAACCCTTTTATTGGTTCGCCGGTAAAGGGAATACTTAATGTTGCGGTTATTTTTTTTAATAGTTTAATGTATGTTTGTAATGTTATTGATAATTCATGTTGTTTTATTTGTTTAATTAACAGGTTGTTTTTTTGATAAATTTGATGTAAAAATTCAATATCAAGGGCAAACCTGTCGGAGTTTTGCAGTGTATTGGCCAAATTGCTAATAATGTACGACAGGTTTTTTTCAATATAATCTGCAAATTGTTCGTAGCCAGGTGAGTATGTAAATAAATAATCAATAATTTGATGTTTGGGCAGGTTGTTTTTATCGATATAAAAAATATTTTGCGTTGCCATTTGGGCAACCTGTAAGGTAATTATACTGCCTGTAATTGCCGATATATATGGGTGTTGTAGTAGTGGGAGTGCTACCTTATGATAAAACAATACGTTGTTGGTTTTATTAACACGGCAGGTGGTTTGTAGTTGGGCAAGTAAGTCAATAAACGGGGCGGCAATAGTGTCTTTAATTTGGTAACCCATAGTTACGTTAATTTGGGGCACTTTAGCTGGTACGTGTTGTAATACTGGCTGTAACAAACTCTCGTTTGCCAAAATTAAAGCTGTGTTTGCGTAATTGGTTGTCTTAATATTGTTTATAATATTTTGTGCAATTGTAATTTGCCCGTTGTCGGTTGTCGATTGAAATAGCTCTAAATTTAAAATATTATGAGGCATATTTTTATCGACTACAAAATCGTTTGGTACAGCAAAGTGTTTAACAAATTTGCTTATAAAAAAAGCGGCCTCGTGGTCGGGAGTGTTAATGTAATATGGGTCGTAGTCCCAATAAAACAAAGCATTAAAAGTTTGTTTAAAATAGTCGAACAATTGCCATTCGCATTGGTTAATGGCATTAAAACCAATAAAAGCAGTATGTTGGTAATTGTAGTTTGGCAGGTTGTTATTTTTTATTTCGTTAATAGCCTGCCTGTAAATTAGCCCCTCGTAGCCTTGTTTTTTATCGATACATGTTTGTGTAAATTGCTTGTAAATAGGTAGTAATAGTTGCCAAATTTCTAAAAAGTTATCTTTTAGTTTACTTTTTTTTTCGGGGTCAAAATTGGCAAAAAATAATTTTAGTACCTCAATTTGCTCTTGTGTTAGGTAATCGGTTTTGTTGTCAATGTTTTTAAGCTCGCGTACATTGGTAAACAAGCTGTCGGGGTTGGCCATGTATTTGTCAACATCGTCAAAATCGTTGAGCATAAGTTCGCCCCAGATGTAAAACTCGTCGAATTGTTCGTTAAGTTTCGATATTTTTTTATAAATACTATATAAGTCGGCAAGCAGGGTAATGTTGTCGGCTTTTTTAATGTCGGTAAATGAGCTTACAAATTCGCTTATTGTTAGTATCTGCGGAATCCATATAGTTTTATTGTTAATGTTTTTAAGATATTCGATAAAAAACATTCCCGAGCGGCGGTTTGGAAAAACTAAGCAAACGTTGTTTAAATTTTGGCCAAATTTTTTGTATATATGGTCTGCAACTTTGTACAAAAAAGGTTCCATCAATATTTTTTAAGTTACTATTAAAACAATTTAAAAATAATAAAACAACCTTACATGTTACTAATTATTTTTACTTAAGTTAAGCGGTTAAAGCGTATCAAATAAACGCTTTGCTTAGGTATAACCCCGATTTAGAGTTTGTAGTATTTCACTAACGAATTGCAGTGAAATGTTTACAAAATCTAAATCGATTGAGCGATTAGCTCAATTTGGGTTTTATTGTAACACATCAATGTCGATGTTATTAAAGCCGTTTGTTGTTTTGTAAACACCGCCCAAAGCTGTTATTTCGTCAATACATAAATTTGGGTCAACAGTAATTATGCGGCCAATATTTGCAAGTTTTGCCGATTTTACCCCGGCAATACTATCTTCGAAAATTAAACAGTTTTTTGGTTCAATATTTATATTTTTTGCGGCCTGTAAATACATGTCGGGGGCGGGTTTGCTTTTTAGCAGGTTGTTGTCGTAAACAATAAGTTCAGGGTCGAACCATTGTATAAGGTTAAGCTTATCGATATAAAAATCGACATTTTTTTTGTACGACCCGGTTGCAATTGTTATTGGTATGCCTAAGTTTTTAACTTTTTCGATAAAACTTACCGACCCTTGGGCAAGTTTAAACTCGTCGGGGGTTTTAAGGCAAATTTGCCTGTAGTATTCTTCTTTTTGTTCTTGTATATCTTCAAGTTCGGTTTGCGACGGGGTGTGTCCTAACAAGTATGTTAATATAGCTTTGTTAGTACGGCCGTGTACATGTTTGTTGTAAATGTTAATTGTGAGCGGTTTTTTTAGCAGCAGTTGGGCAATGTCGAACCAGGCTTTTTGGTGCATTGGCGAATCGGGCAAGAGTGTACCGTTAAAATCGAAAATAATACCTTTTATAGTCATATTTTTTGTGTGCAAATGTAAATAAAAAAAGCCCGGTTGCCCGGACTTTTTTGGTGTGTTAATGTTTTAAGTTGAGTATAACGCCTTGGCCATCTCCCATCATGTATTGTGGCAGTTTGCCGTCCCATTTGTTAATCCATTCAAGTTGAATAATTTTTGGGTTCATGCTAAGCGAGTTCCCTTTAATTTGTAAAGCTTTAGCTTCGCCTTCGGCGCGTTGTATTGCAATATTTTTTTCAATTTCGGCCTGTTTAAGTTGTTCTTCTTTTTGTTTGGTAACTTCAACTAACCTCATAGCCTCTTGTTCGGCAAGTTTTTTATTGTTTATTGCAGCCTCGTATTCGGGGTTGTAATAAACCTCGCGCAGGTCAATTTGTTCTAAAATAAGTTTATAAGTTAGCAGATCTTCGGTCATGCGCTGTGCTACGCGTTCCTGTATTTCTTCGCGTTTAGTGCTGTAAACTTCAATAGGCGAGTAGTTCGATACGGTAAGGGCTAAAGCCGATTTTAACTTAGTGCGAATAACATTGTTCTCAAGCCAAATGTAACGACCCGAGTTTCCACCGTCGTTTTCGGTAACATTTTGGTATAACCAGCTTGCCTCAGCCGGTGTTATACGCCACGATACCGACACGTCAAAACCAACTTTAATACCATCTTTAGTTGGTGCCCAAATTGCATCGGCGTTTGGCTGTGCGCCCTCGTTACTATTGGCGCATGTATAAACCCATACGGTTTTATCCATTTTATGAACCTCGTTCCATGGTGCAACTACGTGCCAGCCGGTATGTAGTTCCTCGTCAAAAACACCACGTGGAGTAACAAGCACGCCAACCTGTTGCGCGTCAACAAGCACTATCATCGATAAAACAGAAACTAGCACAAAACCTATTATAACCGATGGAAACCTGAAAGGCAAAGATATTGCTGGTTTGCCGCTACGGCTGTTTTGTTTCGATACAGCATATATTAATATGCCAATAATTCCGTAAAACAGAATTATCCAACTTACAATTTTAAAAAAAAGGCATGTTTTTTACTTTTTAATTCTTCCTACTCTTTTATAGCTTTTCGGTTACGCTTGTATATTATTATAGTTTATCCGATACCCATACAAAGTAATCGTTAGTAAACATGTTTTGCAAATTAGGTTTATTGTTAAATACTCCATAAACAGCCGAACCGCTGCCCGACATCGAAGCATACAATGCTCCTTTGTCAATTAATTTGTCTTTTACATTTTTTATTTCGGGCGCAATTTTAAATACACTTGGCTCAAAATCGTTATTCAAAATATTTTTCCATGAGTTAATAGCAGTACTTAAGCAATCGGTTAATTTGTGCTTGGGCTGTTGCGGTAAAACACCCGAGTATGCTTGCGCCGTGCTTATTGCAACTGGTGGTTTAACAATTGCAATATAGTAATTAGCTAAATCAATTTCGTGTTTACTAAGTTGCTCGCCGCGGCCGGTAGCTATAGCCGGCATGTTTTCGATAAAAAAAGGGCAATCGCTGCCAAGTTTTGCAGCATAATACTCAAGCCTGTTGTAATTTATATCTAAACTAAAATAGTTATTAAGGGCTTTAAGCATAAAAGCACCATCGGCCGAACCGCCACCTAAACCAGCACCAAAGGGTATAACTTTATGCAGATGAACATTAACCGGTGGTAGGCTATAATCAATATCGAGCAAACGATAAGCTTTTACTATTAAGTTGTTTTCGGCATCACTGTCAATAACAAGGCCACTTGTTGTAAGTTTAATTTTTTCGGGGTTAGGTTGGGCTGGTTTGTTAAGCTCAAGTATATCGGTTAAGCCAATTGGGTACATTAACGTCTCTATCTCGTGATAGCCGTCGCTACGTTTTTTTATAATGTTTAAACCAATATTTATTTTCGCGTTGGGAAATAGTATCATCTTTTTTTTGTTCAAAAATAAACCTTTTTGTTAATGCGTAAATCAAAAAGTTGATAATTATAATTGGCAAAATATTTAACCCTGCGTTAACTTTTTTACCTTTGCAGCATTATAAAAAACAAATAATGGCAGTAAAAAAAGGATATAGTAAAAACGATGCCCTCGATAAAATAAACGCCTCGTATGGTATTACACCACCGGCAGTTGTCGAGTTCGAAGAGGCAGTATTGGGTGCATTAATGCTCGAAAAAGATGCTGTATTTACAGTAGTCGATATAATTAAATCTGAGTATTTTTATAACGATGCACACGGTAAAATTTTTGCTGCAATATGTAAACTATCGGCCGACCATAAGCCTATCGACATGCACACTGTTACACAACAGTTAAAAATAAATGGCGACCTTGAAACCGTTGGCGGCCCTTTTTACCTTGCCCAATTAACAAACAAAATTGCATCAACAGCACATCTCGAGTACCACTCGCGTATTATTGCTCAAAAATTTATACAACGCGAGCTTATAAAAGTTGGTGCCGATATACAAAAACGTGCTTTTGAAGAAACCGACGACGTGTCGGATATGCTCGATGCCGCCGAACAAGACCTTTTTAAAATTGCCGAAGGCAACATAAAAAAAGAGGTGTCGCGTATCGATGCTGTTCTTAAAGACGCGATGAAACAAATTGAAGAGGCCAGTAAAAAACCCGACGGCCTTAGCGGTGTGCCAAGTGGTTTTACCGAACTCGACCGCATGACATCGGGCTGGCAACCGTCTGACTTACTTATTATTGCAGCACGCCCGGCAATGGGTAAAACAGCTTTTGTTTTATCGATGGCACGAAATACTGCTGTTGACCATAATATACCTGTCGCAATTTTTTCGCTCGAGATGTCGTCGGTACAACTTGTAAACCGTTTAATATCGAGCGAG
>CAZJCR010000119.1:9821-11955 GCA_964544385.1 uncultured Bacteroidales bacterium | reverse complement strand
ACTATCGCATATTAAAGACATTGAACAGGCCGGCGATATTGTTGACCTTTTAGGTTACGACGAAGATACAGCAGGCGGTTTAATGGCAACTGAACTTGTATCGGTAAACGAAAACCTTACCGTTAACCAATGTTACGACGAAATACGTAAACAAGCAAATGATGTTGAAGAGGTTTTTTACGTTTATGTTATTGATAACGACAAAATGCTGACAGGCATATTGCCTTTAAAAATGCTGATTTTGGCCGAACCAAACCAAAAAGTAAAAAACATTTGCGGCACCGATATAATTAAAGTTAAAACCGATACAAAAAGCGATGAGGTTGCAAAAATAATGGAGAAATACGACCTTGTTGTTTTACCTGTTGTTGACAGTATAGGCAGGCTTAAAGGGCGCATTACTATCGACGATGTTGTTGACGTGATAAAAGAAGAGGCCGAGCACGATTACCAAATGATTTCGGGTATTAGTAGTGATATTGAAGCCAACGACTCGGTTTTTCAACTTACAAAAGCGCGGATACCCTGGCTTGTAATTGGCTTAATGGGCGGTATTTTGGGAGCGCGGGTTATTGGCGTTTTTGACGACGATTTAGGTAAATTCCCTATGCTGGCATTTTTTATTCCTTTAATTGCAGCTATGGGGGGTAATGTAGGTATCCAATCGTCGTCGATAATTGTTCAGGGGCTTGCCAACAACTCGTTAGGTTTAGGTTCGACAACGCAAAAATTACTTAAAGAACTTTTGGTAGCTATACTTAACGGGTTAATTTGCAGTTCGTTAGTTTTTATCTATAATTTAATTACAAGCCCGTCGCTGGCATTAACAATAACTGTTAGTTCGGCACTTATGTCGATAATTATTTTTGCATCGCTTTTTGGTACTTTTATTCCACTGGCACTAAACAAATTAAAAATTGACCCGGCATTGGCAACCGGTCCTTTTATAACAACTATTAACGATGTTATTGGTTTATTTATTTACTTTGGCATTAGTAAACTGTTTTTTACAATTATTTAATTAACAATATTAATTTTTAATAATGAAACGATATTTAACTACATTATTTTTAGCAATTACTGCAAATCTTTTGATGGCTGGTAATGATAGCATGTTTAATACTAACAATATAATACTTTACACGATAGCTGTTTTGGCACTTATTTTATCGATATTCAATTATTTTAGAATGTCGTACATACAAAAACGTTACGATGCCGAAATTAACAACCAAAAAGATGATATGACTGTATCGCTTGAGAGGTTTAAAAACTCGTTGTTTAGTAACAAAAAGAGCAACGGTTATCGCAATAACAACCAACGAAAAGACAACCAGCCCAAAAAAGTTAATACCCAATCGGTAAACAAAAATGTTGAAAAACCCAAAATTGTAACCGAAAAGGTTGAAAAACCAGCTACAGTAGGCGATAATCAGCAAAAAAAAGTTGATAACAGTGAACAGCCTAAAAAACCATCGCGCAAGTATTATCAAAAATACCGTAAACCAACTAACAAAAAAGCTGACGAGAATACAAAGCCGGCGGCATTGAATGATTAGAATTAGTTGAATTTTATTGCTTTTGCCGGGCTAATTTTTGAAATTAGCATTGTAGGCAAAAGCATTATTGTTACTGTTGTAAGCATTGTACCTATGTTTAATAAAAGTATGTGCCACCATACTAAATTAATTGGTACTGCATCGATATAATAAGTAGCCTCGTTAAGCGGAAAAATTTTAAATTTAAGTTGCAAAAAGCAAATTGCAAGGGCAAGTAAGTTGCCCCAAAGTAAACCTTTAGCAATTAAAAACGACGACTGGTACATAAAAATTTTACGTATGCGCCAATTGTTGTAACCTACAGCTTTTAAAAGGCCTATCATGCTGGTGCGTTCGAGTATAATTATTAAAAGCCCGCTAATCATGTTAAAGCCCGCAACAATAAGCATTAAAGCAAGTATAACCCAAACGTTCATGTTTTGTAAATCGAGCCAGTAAAAAATTTGTGGATACCGGTCTTTAATATTGGTAATTTTCAGTTTGTTACCATTATCGGCAAACTGATAACCTGCTATATCGAAAACACTATCGGTTAAAGGTACAATGTTGTTAAAGTTATCGATTAAAACTTCGTA
>CAZJCR010000119.1:0-9811 GCA_964544385.1 uncultured Bacteroidales bacterium | reverse complement strand
TATCCCGAAACCTGACAGCTGTCCCAGTCTAAAATTTTCTGCAAATGCCGCATGTCAACTATGGCAAAAACCTTGTCAAAATCTTCGATACTTGTTTTGTATATACCCGACACGATGAACGACCTCATGCGTGGTGGGTTTTTAACAAAATAAACTGTAAGCTTTGAGCCAATGTCGATATTGAGCAAGTTAGCTATGTACTCTGATATTATAATACCGTTCGACTTTTTGTTGTCAATTATGTTTAATGTGTCGCCACGTAACATGCTGCGTTTAAAAAACGACCAGTTAAAATCGGTGCTTATGCCTTTTAGCACAACTGCCTGAATTTGGTCGTTTGTTTTTATTATCCCCGATTTTGTTACAAATAGTTGCGAATGGGTTATTCCTTTAACGTTGTTTAAAAGTGAGCGGTTAACCTGGTTTTTATTTATTGGTTGGGTTTCGAACGAGTTATTACTGTCGAAATTGGTAATTTGTATGTGTGCACCAAACCCGGTAACTTTATTGGTTACCTCAATCTGAAAACCTGTAACTATTGCAACAGCAACTATCATTACGGCTAAACCTAATGCAATACCAATTACCGATATGTTTACTACCGGTGCCGATATACGGGTTGAGCCGGTTTTTGAACCGCTTATGCGGCGGGCAATAAATAACTCCGAATTCAATTTTTTGCAGTGTTTGTAACTGTAACAAACATACAAGTTTTTGCTTTAACCTGCAATTTGTTTTTTATAACTTTAGTTTTGGTTTAAAGCTTAATTAGGTTGCTATTAATAGTTGCATTAGCTTTATCAATATAACAGGTTATACCTAAGTAAAGCGCTTGTTCGCTTAGCTCCAACCGCACAACTTAGGTAATATTTGGTAAAGTGTTTTTAAAATTCCAAATATTTAATTAATAAATACTGTTATTAAGCCAATTAATTCAAACATATATTTATATTGGACATGTAATTATAATGTATTAATAAAGTAATGAATAACCGCCTGAAAAAATATTTTATTGTATTAATAAAAATACTTGTAACAGCAGGGTCGTTGGGGTTTATATTTTATAGGGTTTATACCCAGGTAAAAACAGGAGGCTTAATTTACTTACCTTATAGTTTTAGTATTATTAACATGTTATTAATAATATTAGTAATTATTTTAATGCCAGTTAACTGGTTTATTGAGGCCGTTAAATGGAAAAAAATGTTGTCGGTTTTTTGTACAATAAATAATAATATATCGATAAAAGCAGTAATAACAGGTTTAACTGTAGGTGTAATTACCCCAAACCGTACCGGCGAATTTATTGGGCGTATAGCTTATTTGCCGCCAGTAAACCGAATACAGGGCACCCTTGCAACCTGGCTTTGTAATTTTGCACAATTAATGATAACAATTGTAATGGGGTTGCTGGGTTTTATGTTTTTAGCAAAATATTTTAACTTAAACATAATTTATTTTTTGAACCGGCCCTTGGTACTTTTTATAGTGTTTTTTGGTTATGTTATATTGTTGTTGAACTTTATTTTTATTGCAAAAATTTTTCCGGTGCAATTAATAACAAGGCTGTTACCAAAAACAAAAAAGTACATAATATTTATAAGTAATTATAAAGCAGATAATATGCTAAAAATTACAACATTAAGTTTTTTGCGATATATTATTTTTACAAGTCAGTTTGTTTTAATAACAATAGTTTTGCCAATACAAATACCGGTTATTTATACATATTCGGGGTTGGCGCTGGTATATTTTATAACTGCTTTTATACCCTCGTGGGCTTTAGCCGAGGTTGGTATACGTTGTTCGGTAGCAATATTGGTTTTTGAGAGTATTGGGGCAAATTTAACAGTTGTTACATTTGCTTTATTTGCATTATGGGTTTTAAATATTGGTTTACCTGCTCTTGCCGGGAATATATTTTTAATTAAACATAAAAACAATTTATAATTATGGATTATTTTTTATTGATAGTTGCCATATTGTTAATTTTGGCAGGTTTAATTGGTTGTATAATGCCTGTTTTGCCAGGGCCGCCATTAAGTTTTGTTGGTTTATTATTTTTACATTTTACACGCTGGGCCAATTACAGTAGTAATATGTTATTGATACTTGGTTTATTGGCAATAGCTGTAACTGTACTTGATTACATTGTGCCGGTTTGGGGTACAAAAAAGTTTGGGGGCAGTAAAGCTGGTGTTTGGGGGGCAGCAATTGGGTTGCTTATTGGTTTGTTTTTTGGCCCTGCAGGCATAATAATTGGCCCGTTTTTAGGAGCATTTGTTGGCGAAATAATTGCAAAAAAAGAATCGAAAGATGCTTTAAAGGCTGCCTTTGGTTCGTTTATTGGTATTATGGCAGGTACTGTTTTTAAATTAATTTGCTCGGGGGTAATTACATTTTACTTTTTTAAAGAGCTGTTTACTTAGCCTTAATACACAAAATTTTTTGTGTTTGGTTGTCAATTTTGTACCGGTTGTCGATACGGAAACCAACCAGCCAAATAATATTATTTTTGTGGGTCAAAACTAAGGCTTTTTCTTTTGTAAGCCTATCGGTTTTAATATCGATAAAAAAATTGCTCACTTTTTTACCAGTTTTCATCCCTAAAGGAAAAAAGCGGTCGCCTGGCAGCCATGGCCTTAAGGTTAAAGGATATTCAATTTTATCGGCATCAAAACAGCCAACAGTTTTATTTTTGTCGATAATATAACCTTGCGCCAAAATAAGTTTTACCGACTCGAACATGTTACAACCAACAAGTTCGTCAAAACTATTAATTGTTAGTTCTTGATTGCTATTATTGTTAATTGGGGCAATTATTATTTTTTGGCGGTCGATAATTAGTTTATGTGTTTGCGAAAAAAACTGTTTGCCCGCCTGCCTGTTTTTATTGCTGGCTATATTGTTAATTTGCGAACTGTTAAACCCAAAAGGCCATAGCCAGTTAAACAGGCATAAAGCATAAATTGGGTTGTTAATAACAGGGGCAGTATTAATTATTGTTTGCTCGTTGTTAACATTAATTAAACCTTTTGTAAGGTTTGTAATTTGGTTGTCGATAAAATTTTGTGCCAGGCTAAACCATTTAATATTTTGTTGCATTGTTTTTAAAAACGAGCTATTTATTTTTTGCATTACCGGGACAATTTGGTGCCTTATAACATTTCTGCGGTATTTGTCCGAATCGTTAGTGTGGTCGTGGCACCAGCTTAAACTGTTAAGCGATAAATAACTCTCAATTTGCATGCGTGTAGCAAACAGTAATGGACGAATAATGTTGCCATTAACGGGTTTAATAGCAGTAAGGCCATTAAGCCCCGTTCCGTGGGCAAGGTTTAAAAAAACTGTTTCAACATTATCGTTTAAATGATGTCCTGTTGCCAATTTACTTAAATTGTTGCTTTCAATAATTTTGTTAAACCAGTTGTATCTTAATTGCCGGGCAGCCATCTCAACCGATATTTTGTTTTTATGGGCGTAATCTAAAGTGTCGAAAGTTGTTACATAAAGTGTAATAGAGTATTGTTGACAAAACTTGCGAACAAAAAGCTCGTCGTTGTTTGAGTGGTTACCGCGTAGTTTAAAATTGCAATGGGCAGCACAAACATTGTAACCGGCATTAAATAATAAGTGCAAAAGAGCCACCGAGTCGGCACCGCCGCTAAATGCTACTAAAATAGGTTCGGTTTTGTTACAAAGCTTATTTTGTTCAATATATTTATTAAGGCTGTTTTGCATAGTTGCTAATTTCGTTAAATTTATCGGTTTTTTGTAACCATTTTAATTAATTGGCATCAAAGGTAAAGGTTTTGATATTGAATAACCGAAAATTACTGTTGTATAATTTTAGTCAGATAATAGTTATTACATGCAAAAATTATTGTGTTTTATTTTATTTATTATAACAATTGGTACTATTACCCCCGTTAGTTTATTTTGCCAGGCTTATGTTGCCGACACTATTACGGTTAATTTCTCCGATATATTTAATCAAAGTTTGCAGTATAATGTAAATGCTGCCGAAAGCCGTATTGAAAATGTAAATTTTATATCGGTTTTCGAAAAAAAGAAATTGTTGGTTTTTCCGGTCGACCAAATTGTTGTTACTAACAAACCATTAAAAAATTACTTTGTAAATGTTACAAATAATAATCAACAGCCCGGTTATTTTTTTAATATACACGAGTTTTACATAAACTATAACGAGTCGATATTTAATAAAACCCTAAAACTTGATACATATATTGGTTTGTCGAGAATTGATAATTTAACCGATACCACTTATTTAGGGGTTTTTTATTATCAAAAAAAAATTAAGTGTAATAAGAAACACACTATTAGCCAAAACTATGCCAATTTATATAACACTTTTTCATCTGATTTTAACACAAGTTTTAAACAAGTTATTGATAGTTCGGCAACAAAACCCGGAAATTTTATTCCGCATTTACGCGTTGCACCCAAAAATTTTTATGTTTCGATTGATGCAATTTATGGATATAATTTTTATGGTGTTGATGCCGAAATTTGGTTTTCGGAGCCCGAGTTGAGTAATAAATTTAAACGTAAAGCTCGTTTGTTTAGGTATTTACAATATAAAAACCGTAAATCGGCAGGTTTTTCAACTAATGTATCGCAGTTTAATTACCGTATAAACCAAAATTGGCTTTTTACAAATAAAAATTGCTTTTTATTTGGCTTTAACCAATGGTTAGATATTGACGAAAACAAACGAAAATTTGAAGAGATGTTTTTGCTACAATACTCGTTTGCACAACGAATAACATATAACAAGCTTAATAAAACAGGCTTAACATTAGGTGTTGGGCTTTTTGAGGAGGCAAGTTACATATTGTATAATAAACCATTTTTTAGCGCGGGCTTAATAATAAATATAGCTTATAAATTTTAAACCTTAAAAATGCAACGGGTATTTATTTTATTACTAATAGTTTTTGCGCCCGTAATTTTAAAAGCGCAAAAAAACACTTTATCGGGCATAGTATACGACACACAAACCGGCGAAACCCTAATAGGTGCAACTATACAAATAGCCGGAACCATTAACAAAGGCACATCGACCGATTTAAACGGTTTTTTTTCGTTCCCGGGCATCGAACAAAAAACTGTTGAGGCAATTGTATCGTTTATAGGCTATAACACAAAAACTGTTAAAGTTGAGTTCGATAACAACCGCAAAGCATTTATACAAATTAAGTTAAAACCCTTGTCGGTAGAGCTGGGTCAGGTAAATATTGTTGAACTAAGCACAAACCAAATTGGCGACCGCGAAATTGAAACCAGCCAGCACCGGTTATCGCCAAAGGCAATAAAAAGTATACCAACCGCGCGCAACGATGTTTTTAAGGCTATGCGTTTTTTGCCTGGGGTTGAGGCTACCGAGCCATTATCGCCATTAGTATCGGTGCGTGGGAGCGACCCCGGCGAAAACCTGATTATGCTCGATGGTGTAATAATTTACAACCCTTACCATTTTATTTCGTCGTCGGGAATTTTTAACATGCAAACAGTTAAAAATATCGATATGCTTGTTGGCGGCTTTGGTGCCGAGTACGGCGGGCGTAACTCGTCGGTAATACACATATCGACAAAAGACGGAAACGGGCAGGGGGTACATGGCGAGGTTAAACCATCAACTGTTGAATCGAAATTTTTTGTTGAGTTCCCGGTTAATGAAAAAACAACCATGATGGTTGGAGGCCGTTTTAATTACGATATTATGGGCAACTTTTTAATGGGCAGCAATAATTATTTTTTCGATGCCAACGTATCGGTTACCCATAGGTTTAATGCTAAAAACCGTATCGATATAAAATATTTTGGTAGTAAAGACTATACAAATATGAGCATCAACAATTTTTATAAAATGATGGCTAACAGTATGCAAAATTTTGGCGATACATTAATATATAAATCGTTTTTAGATATGGATTTTACCTGGAAAAACCAATGGGCCAATAATATAGCTACAGTTATATGGAAATCGGCGCTATCGCCAAAATTGTATTTCAGGGCACAGGCATACGCGTCGCTACATAAAGCCGATAATTACAGCACTTTTGTTATGAAAATTGAGGACATGGGTTTTAATACAAGTACACAGTTCGAAAGTAAAGTAAACGATTATACAGTAAAATTATCGTTAAACTATACACCGTTTTTTGGTAACGAAATTAAAACCGGAATTGAGTACAGTAGTTATTTGTTTGCCAATAGTTCGGCAATTAATGGTGTTAAAGGTTCGTCGGCAAAGGTAGAGCCGTATTTAATGTCGGCATTTGCTGAATATAAAATTAAATTAGGCCCGCTTATTTTACGCCCTGGAATAAGGGCATCGCGTTTTAATAACAACCAAATAAATATTGAACCCCGCGCAAACATGGTACTTGCCATTGGTAACAATTTAAAGCTAAAGGCCGCTTATGGAAAATATTATCAAAACATAATAAGTATGAACACGCAAGAGCTGGAGTTTAACCAGTTTTTAGATTATTATTACCCGCTCAATAATTTAAAACCAAGTTTGTCGTATCATTATATTGTTGGCGCACAGGCAAATGTGTTTAAAACTATTGAACTTAGTGCCGATATTTATTACAAAGATATTGCCCGAACATATATTTTTGATTTGCTACAAAGTAGTTACGATGCTTTTGCATTGTCTGACAAGGTTTTTGAAGGAAAAGGCAAAACTGTAGGGGTTGAAATTATGGCAAAAGGACAACTGCAAAAATTTTCGGGTTGGGCAAGTTATACCTTGTCAAAATCGACAAGGTCGTTTCCAAATATTATGGACGGGGCCTGGTATTTATACGATTATGACCATACCCACTCAATAAAAGGTGTAGTTAATTTTCAGGCTACCGACCGAATTTCGTACAGTGCCGATTTTGTTTTTCAGAGCGGTGTGCCACGGTCGGTTGAAAACACATTACAAATGTATTACATGTACGAACCCCTAACCGGCCAAATGATTTACAGCCCTCAATATACCATTGACCAAAAAAACAGCTCGCGTATGCCTTGGCAAATGCAAATAAACCTGGGGTTCGAAAAAAAAATAGTACATGGTTTTGGTAAAGATATTGCCGATTTTTTTAAGGCCGACGAGTCGTACTTAGTTGCAAGTATACGTAATTTGTTGTTTTTACGCCGTAATGTTACTTATTATTACCCGATAATAGGTTTCGACGGTTATTTGCCAATTGGGCTCGATTATTTACCGTCGGTAAATGTAGGTTATATAATTAAATTTTAGATATTTATGAAACGCATAAATAAAATAACTATAATATTGGCTTGTGCTTTAACACTTTTTTCGTGCCAAAAATCGTTAGAGGTTTACATGGGCTTACCTTTGCAGCCAAAAAATATAAACTCGGAGTACGAACCCGGGCTTAATATTTTTGGCATATTAAAAACCGGCGAAACTTTAGACACAGTAAACCATTATTTTGAGGTACACCAGCTTTTATATGTTTTTGATACTGTTAGCAATGTTATTGTTGATTATGCAAACATTAGCCTTAAGTGTATAAATAATAATACTGAAAAAAAATATTTACTTAATTATGTTGAGCAAGGCCGCTACCATAACCCGGTTATAAACCCTAAACCCGGCGACAAGTGGGAGTACCAATGTATTG
Organism: uncultured Bacteroidales bacterium; assembly: GCA_964544385.1. Classification (GTDB taxonomy): domain Bacteria; phylum Bacteroidota; class Bacteroidia; order Bacteroidales; family SZUA-534; genus CAZJCR01. Next base: position 2,141 of record CAZJCR010000119.1, on the reverse strand, counting down.
CCGATACTTTTGTTGTAACGTCGGTAACTGTTATACCTAATAAACCGGTAATTGAACAGGGTTCGTTGCAAATAACTGGTAATTCGGTTAGTTTTAATATTCGGCCCGACTCAACTGCTTTTATTTACGATGTTTATTATATTAACAATAATAGCTTTGTTACTAACCGTATATCGGCAACAAATGGAATAGCTGCCAGCGTGTTTTTTAATAATATTGCTACAAACGGGCAGTCAGTTATATATGTAATTGCTTACGACCTGAATTTTGAGAAATACAATACTGGGTCGAACACGTTTTTTAAACCAAATGCTTACAGGCCAAAATATACAACTGTAAATGGAGGTTATGGTTGCTTTTGTTCGGCATCAATAACTAAACTTGTATTAAATTAAACCAATAATGTTACATTTTTATATATTGGTACTTTTGGTTAAATAAAAACTTTTAGTTTTTAAGTAATGTAAACATTTTGATAAAACACAAAGCCCGGTATTATTAATTAACACCGGGCTTTGTTTTTTGAAAATATAACCCAAATTTAGCTGTTGCTATATTCGGGTATTTTACTCAACAATAAGGCTTTGTTTTAAATTAAGGTTATTTGCCGATAATGTAACCATGTAAGTGCCTGTACTAATATTGTTTAAATTAAGCTGAAAGGTTTGGTTACCGGTAGTTTGTGTTGCGAATATTTTTTTGCCTAAAACATTGTAAATAGCAATATCGGCAACATTGTTACTAATTTCGGGTATATCAATAAAAGCTGCGCCCCTGCATGGGTTGGGGTACATTTTTAGTTGGCTAATTATGTTGTTGCTAATACATTTACCATTTTGGTTACAATTGTCGTTAGTGGTAGTTCCAATCCATCCATTTTTTGGCAGGTTAAAATAATTGTTTTGAGCCTCCCATGCTAAAAGTTGGGCTTGCCCGTTACTTGCAGTAAGGCCAACTACATAATTGTTAATACCGTTATTGTCGGCATCAATAGCTACTAAGCGGTTTTGAGCAAGCATGGCCTCGTTATTTCCAACCCACCATTGTTGTGGTGTGTTAAACCCGTTTTTATTACGTTCAAAAACAAGTATCTCCGACAGGTTATCGTTAATTGCGTAAAAAGTTGCAATATTATCAACAAAACCGTTGTGGTTAAAGTCGCCGGCAACAACGTTTCCTTTAGTTTTAGCTGCTAAAAAGTTATCTTGTTTGTACCATGTGTAAGGCCAGTTAAACTTATTTTTTTGGCCAGCCCAAACAAAAATTTTGCAATAACCATCGGTATAATCGTAAAGTGTAGCAATGTCGTCAATAAAACCGTCGTGGTCAAAATCGCCTGCTACAATTGTTCCTTGCACGCGTGCCGAGTTAAAATCGTTGCCAACCCACCATGTGCCGGGCCAGTTAAATTTATTTTTATTGCCAGCCCACACAAACACTTTAGTGCGTTTTTGTTCGTAGTTGTAAAAAGCTGCAATGTCGTCAATAAAGCCGTCGTTGTCAAAATCGCCGGCAACAATTGTAAGTTTTGTTTGGTTAGCGTCAAAGTCGCCACCAAACCACCATTGGGCAGGTGTAAAAGCACCATTGTTGTTAAGCCAAACAGTTATACTGGTTTTGTTTTCGCCAATTTCGTAAATGGCTGCAATGTCGTCAATAAAGTTGTCGTTGTCAAAGTCGCCAGCAACAATTTTACCATTTACAGCCTGGGCATGTGTAAGGCCTGGCATTATTTTTAAGTTGGCTTTTTGTTGTGTAAAGTTACCGGCTATAGGTTCCCAAATAATAAGTTCGGGTAAATTGCCGGTGGTACTAAAACCTGCAATGCAATTGTTTTTGCCATCGTTGTTAAAATCGCCTGCTACCATGTTATTGTTTAAACCTACATGGTTTATTTGGCCAAAACCATTAATGGCTGTTAAACATGCCAAAAAAATAATTGTGTAGATAGTTTTATTCATAGTATTAATATTTTTAATTAAAATATTTTCAGTTTGCAATAGTTTACAAGCTGTAATTTTTTAATATGTTTATTGTTTTGTAAAAACTAATTAATCAGGCTATAAAAATAGCACATTTTAGGGTTTTAAAATAAACATTTAGCTAATAAAATGAACTAATTTTTCAATTTAGCAATAAAC
>CAZJCR010000118.1:0-11958 GCA_964544385.1 uncultured Bacteroidales bacterium | reverse complement strand
ATTTTAATACATCAAAATAAACGCTGCCGTTAGCAATGTAAGCAAACCCTTTGTTTAAAAGTGTTTTTACAAATTGTTGTTGTTCAATAATATGTCCGGTAGCACGAGGTTCAATACTTGGGCTAAGCACGTTAAGCTGGTGCATATTGCTGTGGTAGCTTTCGGTGTATTGTTGCACAATTTCCATTGGCTCAAGTTTTTCGAGCTTTGCTTTGCGCGATATTTTGTCTTCGCCTTCGCCGGCAATTTCGTCGCTTAAGTGGCCAACGTCGGTAATATTGCGCACGTAGCGTACTTTGTAGCCTAAATGTGTAAGGTATCTAAAAAGCAAATCGAAAGTAATAGCAGGCCGGGCATGTCCTAAATGTGCCTCGCCATAAACAGTAGGGCCACAAACATATAACCCAACATGGTTGGGGTTTAAAGGTGTAAAAACTTCTTTTTTACGGCTTAAAGTATTGTAAATAGTAAATGGGGTTTGCATAGTTTTAATTTTTGTGCAAAACTAAGCAAATTATTTTTTAAAAATCAATTATTGAGGTTCCGATTCGTGAGTTTCAACAACACGTCCGTCTTTATAAATAAGCACTTTTGTAAGATTTCCATCGTCGTCGTAAAGGTATCGTTTGCCGTTAATAAGTTTGCCTTTAACAAAATCGCCTTCGCGGTCGGTTTTTTTATGTTCGTTAAAAGTTTTATAAAAGCCGGTACCAGTAAACAGTTCGGTAGTTTTTTGGTTTTGGTTTTGTGTTTGCGTTTCGGGCTGTACCCTTGGTGCCATTTGCTTTGCCGACGGTTTTTCGGCAATAGTGTATTCTTTAATGCTGGCAACATCAATTTTACCGTCGTTAAAGTTTATCTCCGATTTTATTGAGCCGTCGTTGTGGTATTCGGTAAGTGTGCCTTCTTTTTTTCCGTCGGCCCAGTTTCCTTTAATCATAAGCGATCCGTCGGGGTAGTAATATTTTTGGTCGCCGGTACGTTTGCCGTTTTCGTTATATTTCCATTGATAGGCCATGTTACCGTTTTGGTGGTAAAAGTTGTAGTTGCCCACCCATTTGTTAATTTTCCAAATACCTTGTTCCGATATTTTTCCGTTTTCGAAATAAAAAGTTGCCGGGCCGTCGGGGCGGTTATTAGTGTATGTTATCTCGTGTTTAATTTTGCCCGAGGGGTAGTATCCAACCCAAATGCCTTCTTTTTTGTTGTTGGTGTATTCACCTTTTTCAACGGGGTTACCGGCATTGTCAAAAACGTACCATATTCCCTGACGTTTGTTTTCGGTATCGCGCAGGTTTATTGTTTGACCCTTGTATGTTTCCGATGTTTGGCAAACTACCGAAAGGCTTAATAAAATAAGTAATATAGTGATACCCGTTTTGAACATAAATTATTTTTACCAAATGTAATACTTTTCAATAAAAACAAAAAAAACAATAAGGGGTTCATTGTTTTAATAATTTATGTTTTGTAACGTCAATTTTATGTATAATCAAAAATCGGCAAGTAAAATACTACAAACCGCCGAGAATAACCAGAACCGCAAAGTTTGACATAAGTTGAGCGGTTGGAGCTATGCGAACAAACGCTTTACTTAGGTATAATCACGATGTAGAGTTTGTTGTATTTCACTGCACTTAGTTGGTGAAATATTTACAAAATGTAAATCGATTGAGTGAATCGCTCAATTTGGGTTTGACTCATTTAAAACAGTGATGTTTTTCTATGTGAACTATGTGCTCTCTGTGGTTCGAAAAATATACCTGCTGATTTTAGGTATAATTATTTGTTTTGGTAAGTGATATAAAATTTTGTTGTTTATTGTGCCGGTACAAAAAAGAAATTTTGTGTATTTTGGTTTTCAAAATCGTGTAACTGGTTTTTAACAACAACTTTAGGTATGTAGTTTAGGGTTTGCATAAAACTAATCATTTGGGCGCGTTGCTGGTTTGGCCAAAGTTCGCAGTAAATAATAGGTTTGTGTTTGTTTACTAAATTTATGGCACCTTTAAAAACGTTGAGTTCGTGGCCTTCAACATCAATTTTTATTGCTGTAACGCGTTTTTGGGTATTAAAAAATTCGGTAAAATTGTCGAGTTTTTTTACCGGTACTTCAAAAATATCGCCAGGCTCTGTGTTGTCATTATTATGCACAACATGGCTCAATCCCTGTTTTTTAGCCTGGTTAATAACCGGCATTATCATGTTTATTGAGCCGTTATAATTGCTTAAGGCGCATTGCACAGGGTGCACGTTTTTTAGGTTCAAAAATTTAGCAACACGGTTAAGTGTTTCAAAATTGCCGGGTATAGGTTCGAACGAGTAAACAGTTGAATTTTTAAACTTACGTGCAAAATGGGCTGTCATAACACCAATATTTGCACCAATATCGAGAATAATACCGTCGGAATTGATTAACGACAATAGCTTAAAAAAATCTTTCTCGTTTTTGTCGAATTTAAGTTTTGCAAAAGTAAAAAGGGCAAAAACAAACAAATAGTTTTTAAAACCTAAAAGCCTCTGCAACAGCCCAATAATAATATTCTTCATATTTTTATAGTAAACTGCAATTGTACTATTTATTTTGTTTACATACAAAAATTAGGGCTTTAAGCTTTGTTAACCATTCATAATAAAAGTATTTATTTTACAAATATTTTTGAGCCAGGGTTTTAACTAAACCAATTACTGTGTTATTAAGCTCGGTGGGTTTAATAACCCTTACATTGTTAAAAGCAGTAATAATCCACTTGGCAAAGCCGGTAATATCGGGGTTAATAAAGTTTAAGGTAACGGTGTTGTTTGTTTGTGTTTGGTTAACAAATCCGTACCAATATTTTTGTTCGGCAATTGCTAATGCCTGTGTTTGGTTAGTTTCGATAGTTATTTCGGTCCAGCCGGTTTTGTTTTTCTCGTTTTCGAAATACTCGTTAAAAGCCTTTTCGGGAATTTTGTCGAATGTTTGGCCCGTGAACGATAACTGCGAAATGCGGTCGAGTCTAAAGTCGCGGTATTGGTTACGCATACGGCAAAAGGCTATAAGGTGCCATTTCATTGCGTAAAACAAAAGCGTAATTGGTTCAACAACGCGTGTTGTTTGTGTTTGGTTATAGTTCGAAAAGTAGGTAATTTGAACAACCTGTTTGTTTATTAATGCTTTTTGTAAGTCGCTTATAAAAATGTTATCGGGTTGCGGTGGTGGAGCCATTCCCATAAAAACTTTTACTAAGTTGTCGAGCGTGTCAATTTCGTTTTTTTGTTTTGGGCCAAGTACGGCTTTAATTTTAAACAAAGCATCGGTAAAATTTTTGTTCACGGTATTATCGCTAAAATGTGGTAAAAGTTTTGATGCCATAATAATAGCCGATGCCTCGTTTAAAGTAAACATAACTGGTGGCAGATTGTAGCCGTCGTTTAAAAAGTAACCTATACCGGCCTCGGCGCCAATAGGCACGCCGCCTTGTTCTAAAGCTCTAATATCGCGGTAAACCGTGCGCAGGCTAATACCAAAACGGTTGGCAATTTGCTGTGCAGTTACTATTTTTTTTGTTTGTAATTGCGTTAATATAGCCTGTAGGCGGTCAATACGGTTCATAGCGTAAATATAGTTTATGCACTAATTGCATACAAAAAGTTTGTAGTTAATTTTTTGGTTCACAAATTGTGCTATTATCCCATAAAGGTTATAAAACCGGGCTTATATAGTACCTAAGTTGAGTGGTTGGAGCTAAGTGAACAACCGCTCAACTTAGGTAAAACCCCGATGTAGATTTTGTTATGTTTCACTAACCAAAATCTAAATCGATTGAGCGAATTGCTCAATTTGGGTAGTAGTTAGTTTATATTTGTAATGGTTTTTGGCCTCTGCGTTTTATTGTCATTTGTTTGTTCAATTCCATAATTGAGGCATATTGTTCATAACCATTTTTGCGTATAAGTTTTATACATGCATGGCGGTCCGAGTTGAACAACAAACCAAAAACCTTACCTATTTTGTTATTAAATAACTTGCATTTTTCGGGCCCGGGTTGGGTGCAAAAGGCGCAGTTTTTAAAGTTGTTATTTATATTGCAGGTGCGTATTTGGCACCATGTTGCCTTTGTATTTTTGGCGCAACCGGGGCATTTGTTGTTTTTGAATTTTTGGCATTGGTTACAGTATAACCCGCAAAAAGCTATATTATTTTCCATATTCGAAACAATGGTTAAATTTAAAAAACCACCGAAGTTAAATTTTTAACTTACGGTGATTTCGAATATTTTATGCTATTCCGTACTGTATTTCGGTAATGTTGTTTTCGGGGTTTTCGAAATCGCAGTTTATGTAAACCTCGCGGCAAACATTTGTTGGCTGTATTTTTTGGCTTTGCATGTCGCAATAAAGTTTTGAGTAAGTATTAGCCATTTCGTGCCAAGGACCTGTATGTTTTGCGGCCACATGTTTAAATGCCTCAATTTTTTGGAGTTTAAACAATGCATTGCCATTATATTTGTTGCCAAATGTAGCAACCGGCAGGCAAATTTTTAAATCGAACTCCGACTCCATATCCATACTGTTCCATACGTAAACCCAGTATTGAGGGCCTGTTGGGTGAAAGCCATTGTTAACAGCTTCGCGCACTATTTGGGTAGCATAGTTACTGATATATTGTTGAAGGTTTTTAAGTGTGGTTTTACCTTCGAAAACCATGGCTGTAAAAGCCGGGGCAATAATTGTTTCCATAAATTATATTTTTTAATTTGATTATGGAACAAAGCTAAAACTGGCATGTGACAACAGTATGTCAGTAGTGTTTTTAAATTTTGCGATAAAAGCGATTTTTTTATTATCCATATTGAGCTATTGCCTCAATTAATTTTTTTGAGTGATTAGCTCAATTTGGGTTATAATTATAACACGTTTTATAATGCATATTATGGGTTTAAAAATTTTCGGGTTTATTATGTTCTAAAAATTCAACAGCTTTATCAATAAGCGGGTACAAAATTTTGTCTTGGTTCACAAACTCAATGTTTTTCCTAAAGCTTGCAATAAAATTAACTATAAAAGGCGATGGCATTAACGGTTTACGCAAGTCGAGAGCCTGCGCCGCGTTAAGGAGTTCGATAGCCAAAACACGTTGCGTGTTGTTACAAACTTTAATAGCTTTAGTTGCAGCGTTAGCGCCCATGCTAACATGGTCTTCCTGGCCGTTGCTCGACACAATTGAGTCGACACTGGCGGACGAGCAAAGTTGTTTATTTTGGCTAACAATTGCGGCGGCGGCATATTGAGGTATCATAAAACCACTGTTAAGACCCGGGTTTGCCACTAAAAATTCGGGAAGGCCGCGCAGCCCCAAAATAAGTTGGGCTGTTCGTCGTTCCGATATGTTGCCAATTTCGGCCATTGCAATGGCAAGGTAATCGAGCGCGAGCGCGAGCGGTTGGCCGTGAAAATTGCCGCCCGAAAGTATTACATCGTCGTCGGGAAAAATTGTTGGGTTGTCGGTAACCGAGTTTATCTCGGTTTCGACAACCGATGCCACATGTTTGATAGCCCCGCGCGAAGCCCCGTGAACTTGTGGCATGCAACGGAACGAGTAGGGGTCTTGTACATGTTTTTTTTGTTGTGCCATAATGTGGCTACCGGCTGTAAACTTTAGTATATTTTTTGCCGATTCAATTTGACCGTGGTGTGGTCGTATGCGGTGCAGGCGTGGGTCGAATGGTTCGGGGCGCCCGTCGAAAGCCTCGAGCGACACCGAGCCAATAATATCGGCGTAGTTTAAAAGTTTTAACGATTTTATTATACTGTAAACAGCGTGTGCCGACATAAATTGAGTGCCATTTAATAGTGCCAGCCCCTCTTTCGATTTTAGTTTTATTGGCTGCCAGCCCATTGTTTTTAAAACAATGTCGGCATCTATAATTTTGTTTTTGTAATAAACCTGGCCCATGCCAATAAGTGGTAAAAACATGTGGGCAAGTGGCACTAAGTCGCCCGATGCACCCAGCGAGCCTTGCTCGTAAACCACCGGTACAATGTTGTTGTTGTACATATCAATAATACGTTCAACAGTTTGTATTTGTACACCGCTCATACCATAGCTTAAAGCATGTATTTTAAGCAGCATCATTAACTTAACAATATTAGGGTTTATTTGGTCGCCGGTACCACATGCGTGGCTCATAACTAAGTTTTGTTGTAGAGTGCTAAGGCTGTCGGCCGATATTGTTTTGTTGCACAGTGAGCCAAAACCGGTTGTTATGCCGTAAATAGGCTCGCTTATTGTTTCAATTTTGGTGTCTAAATAGTTGCGGCATTTTATTATTAGTTCGCGCGATTGTGCCGATAGTTGTAATTTGTAATTATTGTTGGTAATATTATCGATAATATTGAACGATAGCGGGTTAGGAGTTATTTGGTGTATTTTTTGCATGTTTTTTAATGTATTAACCTTTTATTTAATTAACCAAATTGGGCAATTATTTTTTCCAATATTAATTTACCGGGGTAAAAAATATTGTATACAAGGTTAATAAAAGCGTGTTAAATGCAATAGTATTTTGTTTATGATATAAAACAGAAAAGCGAGATGTTAAAAAAAATGCCGGGCTAAATAATAACCCGGCATAGGTAAAAAGGAAAAATATTAAATGAGTTTTTGTACAAGCTGTTGAGGTGTAAGGCTTAATTGTTCGCCGGTTTCCATGTTTTTAAGGGTAACAATGTTATTGTCAATTTCGGTTTGTCCAACTAAAGCTACAAACGGAATGTTGCGGTCGTTGGCATATGCCATTTGTTTTTTCATTTTAGCCTGTTCGGGATAAATTTCGGCGGCAATGTTGTTTTGTCGCAGTGTAGCCAATAAAGGCAAGCACCAGTTTTGTTCGTTAAGCCCAAAGTTTACGAACATAATTTTTGTGGTTGTATTAGTATTTTTAGGATAAAGGTTAAGTTGTTCGAGCACGTCGTAAATGCGGTCGGCGCCAAACGATATGCCAACGCCCGACACGCCTGGCAGGCCAAAAATACCGGTAAGGTTGTCGTACCGGCCACCACCTGTAATTGAGCCAATTTGCACGTTGTTGGCTTTAACCTCGAAAATTGCGCCGGTATAATAGTTTAATCCACGAGCAAGGGTAAGGTCGAGTTCGATATTAGTTTTTAAGTTAAGTGGAGCAATCCAGTTAAAAATTGTTTCCATTTCGGCAACTCCATCGAGGCCAATAGCTGAGCTTGCCAAAACGTTTTTTATTTGTGCCAGCTTTTGGCTGTTGGTTCCGGCAAGGTTTAAAATAGGTTGTAACATATCAACAGCTTGTTGCGAAAGGCCTTTATCGATAAGTTCGGTATTAACATTTTGCAGGCCAATTTTGTCGAGTTTGTCGATAGCAACAGTTATGTCGATAATTTTGTCGGGTTGGCCAATAACCTGTGCAATACCGGTAAGTATTTTGCGGTTGTTAATTTTAAGTGTAACGTCGATATTAAGGTTTTTGTAAACCTGGTCAACAATTTGAATAAGTTCAACCTCGTTAAGCAGCGAGTTGCTTCCCACCACGTCGACATCGCACTGGTAAAACTCGCGGTAGCGGCCTTTTTGCGGGCGGTCGGCACGCCAAACCGGTTGTATTTGGTATCGTTTAAACGGGAATTGAATATTGTTTTGGTGTTGCACAACAAAGCGTGCAAACGGAACAGTAAGGTCGTAACGCAGGCCTTTTTCGGATATTTGGTTTGTTACTTTAACCGAGTTTTTTGTGTCGAGCAGGTTTTGGTCGGCATTGCTTAAAAAATCGCCCGAGTTAAGTATTTTAAAAAGTAGTTTGTCGCCCTCGTCGCCGTATTTACCCATAAGTGTCGACAGGTTTTCAATAGCAGGGGTTTCAACGGGCTGGTATCCGTAAAGTTTAAAAACCTGTTTAATAGTTTCGAAAATATAGTTGCGTTTAACCATCTCGGCCGGACCGAAATCGCGTGTACCTTTTGGTATTGAAGGTTTTTGAGCCATGATTTTACTTGTTAATTAGGTGGCAAAATTAATGTTACTTACATTAATTACAAATTTACCTTTATCATGTTTTTGTAATTATAACCTAAGTTGAGCGATTCGCTCAACCAGTTGTATAATACATGTATAAAAATACCTGTTTTGTTTATGGCAATAGCGTTTTTATAAAAAAGTTGATATAAGCTGTTAAACAGGTCAACAAATATATAAACCCCCTTGTTACATAACAACAAAAGCAAAGGGGGGTGCAGTATGGACAACATGGCAAGCGAGGTGGTTAATTTTGAACTTGGACGGCGTTTTATTCCCGGGGTTTTTAATTATTGCGATAAATGGTGCCAAACATGCAGCTTAACAACGCGTTGCTCGTATTACATGTTGTTAACCGAAATTTGGACAACAAAAAATATTACCCCGTCGCAAAAACCTGTTACCGGTACTGATGGTATTGTAAATACTATTTTTAAATATATTCAAACAATACATAACGAGAGTATTATGCCTATGCCCAATGTTAATACTATTGATAACAATATGCATGAACATTACCAGTTGGGATTAATAGTTGCCGATAATATAAATACCTGGCTTAAAGCTATATCGGTATCAATTGACATAGTTATTGCGGGGTTGCCAAACCACCGTTTTATTGAGTTGCGCGACGATATTGAGTTTATTGTGCATAATTTATTGCTATTGCCAAACCGTTGCGTTTTGTTGTTTACCAGCGACCAGGTATATACTGTAATTAATAAACAGGCATTGGCAAAAACTGTTATAATTAATTGCGAGCGCAGTATTATGTTAATAAAAAAATTGTCGGAGCTGTTTTTAGACGATAACAAACTACTGGCCGGTGTTATAGTATCGGTTAGTAAGTTTATTAGTATTATTGAACAGCAATATAAACAAGCGCGGTTATACAAAAGGCCTGGTTTTGATAAATAAAAAAAGCCCGCATTAGCGGGCTTTTTAACGCGTATTAAAAACCTATTCAATAATAAGCTTGTTTGTAATTGTAAAGCTTTGGGTTTTTATGTTAAAAAAGTATATTCCTTTTTGCAGATGCGATACGTTTATATGGTTTTGACTGTTTAAAGCACCGAACTGCTGGCTATAAACCACCGAACCAGTAATATTAATAATATCGACCTGATAGTTTTGATTATTGTTTTGCAGGTTAGTTAAAGTTACAAAGTTATTTGCAGGGTTTGGAAACATGCTAAACAAAGCTGCATTTGTTTCGGGCACATTGGTAGTAGTTTGATTTACTAAAATGTTATAACGCCCGCTGTTTAAAAATGCCGAAATTTTTATATAGTAAGTTCCTGTTTGGCTGCAATTGTAAACAAATTTGGTGTTTACAGTTGATTCAAAACCCATGTAATTGCTATAAATAGCATCGGCAGTAGGGGTTTGGTACATATCAATGTCGAAACTGAATTCCTGAAGCGCGTCTTCGGCATTTTTTGTAACAATAAGTTCGTAGCTTTTATCGGCTGATAATTCAATTTTAAACCAGTCGGTAAGGTCAAGTTCTTGGTGAACACGGTTAGTAACCTGTGTGCCAGCAAAAATTTCGTTTGCACCGGTGTATAAGTCGTCGGCATCCGACAAGTATTCGTCGTTAATAGGTAACGTTGTAAATTCAACTTGTTCGCCGTAGGCAGTACCCGCGCTGTTGGTTGCGTATGCCCGGGCGTAGTAGGTGGTGTTTGCCGACAAGCCGGTTAAATCGCTGCTAAAAGGCCCGGTACCCGAACCGTTGGTAGTAATGCCAAAGTTATTGTTAATTGTGGGGTTTTGCGTTTTTGCCCAAACAACCCCGCGGCCAGTTACATTGTCGCCGCCGTCGGCGGTTACGTTGCCACCGCCTTTTGCTGTTGTTTGTGTAATATCGTAAATAATATTCGATGTTACTGTTGGCACAACAACTAAAACAGGTTCGTTAACAGTAATTAAATCTTCTTTTAAAATTGAATTACTGCCATCGGCGTTGGTTACAGTAAGTTTTACTGAGTATTTACCTGCATCTGTAAAAGTACATTCAGGGTTTTGGGTGTTGGCATCAGCAGTGCCGTTGTTGTCAAAATCCCAGCTCCATTCAGTGGGGTTTCCGGTCGACTCGTCGGTAAACTGAACAGTTAAAGGTGCATTGCCCGATGTAACATTAACCGAAAAGTTTGCAACAACCTGAACAGGAGTGTAACCGCCGTTTGTTGTTCGTAAAACGTTTGTACCAACAGCGCAGCCAATTGTATCGTTAAACATAAAAATTGCCTGCGAGCCACTTTCGGAGTTAGCAGGTTGGTTAACCCACGACGAACCACCGTTGTTAGTATAGTACATACCGTTTGATGCAGTTGCTACCCAGCCTTTGTTTAGGTCAACAAAATAAACATCGCGTAAGCCACTTGTAGGCAAGCCGCTAAGAGCAACCCATGTTGCTCCGCCGTCGGTAGTTTTGTATACGCGCTCGTTTAGCGACACAGTATTTGCGTAGGCAACATCGGTTGAAACTGCGCAAATATTGTTAGCAAGTATCGATGCCAGTGGTAGTGTTTGTGTTATCCAGTTTTGGCCGCCATCGGTAGTTTTTAGTATAACGCCGTCTTCGCCGGCAACCCAGCCGGTATTAGCATTAGCAAAACTAATTGATGATAAATTGGCTGTTGAGCCCGATGTTAAGAACTCCCATGTTTCGCCGCTATCGGTAGTTTTTAAAATTTTACCGTTTGATGCACATGCATAACCTGTTGTGTTGTTTATGAATGTTATATCGTTAACGCGGTAACCAACGTCTTTAACCTGGGTCCAACTGGTTCCGCCATTTGTAGTTTTATAAATTGCACCGCTGTAGTTATATCCGCCGCCAACAAACCCGGTGTTGTTATCGATAAAAAACACGCCTAAAAAGTTCCAGTTAGCATCGCCGTTGGGGTAATCGAGCGTTGACCATGTTTGTCCGGCATCGGCCGATTTGTAAACACGTGGATAATAGCTTGTTGAGTAAACCTGTCCAACAGCATAAACATGGCTTGTGCTTGGCATGTGCAGGTTGTACATAGTTCCGGTTACAGTTTTTTGCGGCATAACCCAGCCCAGGGCCGGTGTAATATCGGCAGGGGTTTCGGGCGTAGTAAACGAAACCTGGTTGCCATAAGCTGTGCCAACGCTGTTGGTGGCGTAGGCTCTAACGTAATAGGTTGTATTAGCTGTCAGGCTTGTTAATGGGCATGTAAACAAACCGGTTCCCGAACCGCAGGTTGAAATACCAAAGTTATTGTCGATAGTTGGGTTTTGTGTAGTGCCCCATACCATACCGCGGTCAAAAACTTCGGCTCCGCCATCGGCGGTTACGTTACCACCGCTTTGCGCCGATGTTTGTGTAATATCGGTTACCTGGGTTGTTGTAACTGTGGCAAGTTGTTGTTGGGCTACGTTAAGGGTTACGTTTGCGGTAATTAATGTAGCATGTTGGCCACCAATAATTTGTTTTGAGTTCGAAAAAGTTGCTGCATAAATAAACTCGTTTGTAGGCACCGAGTTGTCTATTTGCCATGTATTACCGCCGTCGGTGGTTGTAAAAGCAAGTCCGGCGGCACCGGTAATAATACCATGGTTTTCGTCGCCAAAGCTAATTGAGTAAAGTGAGCTAATGCTCGATGGCAGTTGTTCGTTAATGATTACTTTAGCCCACGATAAGCCGCCGTCGGTGGTTTTAAGCAGTGTTGTGTCGTCGCCACAAATAAAGCCGGTAGTTGCCGATACAAATGCCACCGAGTTTAGTGTTTTGTTAGTGATAGGCGATGTTATTTCGTCCCAGCTTGCGGCTCCGTTAGTAGTACGGTAAATTTTAGATGTTCCGTATGAGCCACCAACTGCAATTCCGGTATTGTTATCGATAAAAAATACACCGTTAAGGTTGTTGTCGTAGGGCGAGCTAAGTGTTGACCATGTTT
>CAZJCR010000117.1:10362-11970 GCA_964544385.1 uncultured Bacteroidales bacterium | reverse complement strand
GATTATACCTAAGTAAAGCGTTTGTTCGCATAGCTCTAACCGCTCAACTTAGGTATAAAAAATACCCCCTACAGTTTGGCCTGCAGGGGGCAATTATATTAATTTAGTTATTTTTAACCCATTATAACCTCAACATTGTAGGTTTTTGCTTTATCGGGTATTGGTATAATATTGGTATTATGAGCTTTACCATCGATAATAATTTGTTTAACACCTTTACAAACATGGTTTGGGTTTTTTACCAAAATGTTATAGGTGCAGCCCCTAAAAACGCGTTTAATTTTAAACCCGTCCCACTCGGCCGGTATGCATGGGTCAACCTCTAACCCGTTATATTGAGGCTTAATACCTAAAATATACTGGCTAATGGTATAAAAGTTCCAAGCAGCTGTGCCTGTAAGCCACGAGTTTTTAGCCTCGCCTGGTTTAAAAGCATCTTTACCGGCAATCATTTGCGAGTAAACATAAGGTTCGGTTTTGTGCAAATCGCTAATATCTTCGAGGTAAGCCGGGCATATTTTTTTATAGTAATCCCAAGCCTGGTTGCCGCGCCCAATAACAGTTTCGCCAATAATTACCCAAGGGTTGTTGTGGCAAAAAATACCGGCATTCTCTTTATACCCTTGCGGATAGCTCGATATTTCGCCATACTCGATATAATATTTTGTAAAGGCCGGGTTATTAAGTACAATTCCGTACTCGCAATCGAGCCGGTCTTTAACAGCATCTAAGGCTTTTTTTACCATTCCTTCGTCTTTTCCAATTCCGGCCATGCTGCACCAACCATTCGATTCGATAAATATTTTTCCTTCTTCGTTTTCGTTGCTGCCAATTTTACGGCCATAGTAATCGTAAGCGCGTAAAAACCACTCGCCGTCCCAGCCATGTTTTTTAACTGCTTCAACCATATTATCGACATGTTTTTGAGCCCTTGCAGCTTCGGTAGTTTTGCCAAGCACATTGCAAAGTTCAACATAATCGCGGCCATAAACTACAAACAGGCCTGCAATCATAAGCGATTCGGCTTTAGTGCCTTCGGTTTTGTTTTCGGTAGTTTGGAAACTCTCGTTAGGGTCGTTCGAAAAACAGTTAAGGTTAAGACAGTCGTTCCAGTCGGCACGGCCAATTAAGGGCAGGTTATGCGGGCCAAGGTTGTTAACCACGTGGTCGAACGAAACTGTAAGGTGGTCGAACAAAGTACGGGCAACGCTCATATCGTTATCAAAAGGCACTAATTGGTCGAGTATTGCAAAATCGCCACTCTCTTTTATATAGCTTGTAGTTCCCGAAATAAGCCAGAGTGGGTCGTCGTTAAAGCCGCCGCCAATATCGTTGTTACCGCGTTTTGTAAGTGGTTGGTACTGGTGGTAGCAACCGCCGTCGGTAAATTGGGTTGATGCAATGTCGATAATGCGTTCGCGGGCTCTTTCGGGTATTTGATGCACAAAGCCAAGCAAATCCTGGTTCGAGTCGCGGAAACCCATGCCGCGGCCAATACCGCTCTCGAAAAACGATGCCGAGCGCGAGAAACAGAAAGTTATCATGCATTGGTATTGGTTCCAAATGTTAACCATGCGGTCCAGTTTTTCGTCGCCCGATTGTACCGAG
>CAZJCR010000117.1:4015-10336 GCA_964544385.1 uncultured Bacteroidales bacterium | reverse complement strand
AAAACCCCGAGGAGTTTGTCCCAGTATGCTTTAAGCTCGTCAAGTGCGGCATCAACCTTAGCAGCAGTATCAAATTTTGCTATTGCATCTTTAGCTTTGGTTTTATTAATAACACCTTTCGATTCCCATTTTTCGTCCTCTTTGTTCTCGACATAACCCAGCATGTAAACAAAATCTTTCGACTCGCCTGGTTTTAGTTCAACCTCGATAAAGTGCGATGCAATTGGCGACCAACCATGAGCTACCGAGTTTTGTGGTTTACCTTCGATAACTGTTTGAGGTTCGTCGAAACCATTATAAAGGCCAAAAAAGGTTTCGCGGTCGGTTTCGTAACCCTGAATTTGGGCGTTTACCGAGTAATAAGCGTAATGGTCGCGTCGTTCTTTATACTCGGTTTTGTGATATATAACTGAGCCTTCAATTTCAACCTCGCCAGTCGAAAAATTGCGTTGAAAGTTTTCCATATCGGTTGCCGCGTTCCATAAGCACCATTCGGCAAACGAAAATACTTTTATTTTTTTTACCTCGGTTGTATTATTTGTAAGGGTAAGTTTTTGAACCTCGGCCAAAGTTTTAAGAGGCACAAAAAACAATACCTGGGCGGTAATTCCATCTTTTTGGCCAATAATTTTTGTGTAGTTCATTCCATGTCGGCACTCGTATTTGTCGAGTGTTGTTTTGCATGGTTTCCAGCCTGGCGACCAAATTTTTCCGCCATCGTTAATATAAAAATAACGTCCACCGCTGTCAATAGGTACGTTATTATAACGGTAGCGTGTAATGCGCCTGAATTTGGCATCTTTGTAAAAAGAATAACCGCCGGCTGTGTTCGATATAAGCGAGAAAAAATCCTCGTTACCAAGATAATTTATCCATGGCCAGGGTGTGTTTGGAGTAGTTATAACATACTCGCGGTTTTTGTCGTCAAAATGTCCGTATTTCATTTGTAAAAAAAATATTTATTCAATAATAGTTGTAATTAGTCTTCGAGTTTGTCGTACCAGTTTTTCTTTAATATTACCGATGCAAGAGCCACAATAAGTAAAGCCCAGCCCATAGCCGAGAATTGTTTTAGTACTAAATAAATTGGTGCGGCAACTAAACATGTTTGCCAAATTATGCCAACAGCAACGTTAACCATGTCGCGTACAAAACCATTATTTGCTTTAAAACCTTGATTTTCGGCAACAACAAGTTGGTGTACAGGTTTCCAAAAGCCCCATGGCCGTGTTTTGGCATAAAACTTTTTAAGTACGTCGATATTGGTGGCAGGTGCGCTGTATGTGCCCCAAACGCAACCAATAACCGAGAATACTAATATTATAGGGAAATAATATAGTGGTAAAATAGTACTGAATAATGGTATGTAAGGTAAAACAAGGGCTGGTATTAAACCGCCCAGCATGCCCATTGCAAAGCCTTTGCTGTTAAAACGCCACCAATGCCATTTTAAAATATTTGCTGTAACATAACTGCCGTAAAGTGCGCCGGTAACCCATTGTAAAACGCTGTCGACATTTTGGGCCATAACACCAAAAAATATGCTTACAACTACTACAATTAAGCCAACAATAATATTTGCTTTGTTCGATTGTTTGCCGGTGGCCTGAGGTTTAAAATATTTAATGTAAATATCGTTAACAATATAAGCTTGTGCAGCATTAAGGGTACCGGCAAATGTTGACATAAACGCGGCCAAAAGCCCGGCCAATAATATACCTACAAGTCCAACGGGTATCCACGGGTGCGATATTACAGCCGGTAAAACAAGCTCAAAGTCGATTGCCCCCGATGCATTGGTTATTTGGGGCTGTATTTGGTTGTATAAAATTAAGCCCAATACTGCAAAACCTGCTATCATTAAGTAGCGCACGGGCATTAAAACTACCGATACAAAACCACTCATAAGCGATGCCTCGCGGGGGCTTTTTGTCGACAGTATTTTTTGCATGTCGTAAGTTGGAGCCGGGCCGGCAATACTGGTTAAAATGCCTTTCATAAGCACAAACCCAAAAAACAAGCTGAACACTTCGTAACCACTGTTTTTTATTGTATTGTTAAACTCGCTAAACTTGCCTGTCCAGTTTAAATCTAAATGTGTGCCAAATCCGGCCGAAAACCAGCCTTGTGGTAATAACGACGAAAAACTGATAATATCGAGGTGGAGCATTGCAATTACAGCTACAGCTATTGACGCCAATGCCATAAGTACATATTGGGCAACATCGGCCCATACAATGCTTAACATACCGCCCATTAAGGCATAAAACACTGCAAACAAAGTAAATGCAATACCCCAAACATGTGGTACATAAGCATCGGAAATAAAGCTTAACGACGGGAAAATAGTTTTTAGCGGTAAAAATATCTCGACAAATTTGCCCATACCAATAAACCCGTAGGCTAACATACTTAAACAAACTAAAATTGCAAAAACAACAATTATCCAGTGCGATGTAACCGCGCCGCGGTCGTTCCCAAACCTAAAACCTATCCACTCGGCACCTGTAGTGCAACCCGAGCGGCGTAGCCATGCCGACAGGTACATCATTAAAAATATTTGGTTAAAAACAGGCCATAACCACGGAATGTATATGCTTTTAAGCCCGTAAACAACCGTAATTGCCACTAACCAAACGGTTCCCGAAATATCGAACATGCCCGATGCGTTTGACAAACCAAGCATATACCAGGGTATGGTTTTGCCGCCCAAAAGATACGATTCGAGGTTTTTTGACGCCCGCTTTTTTAGGTAAATACCTATAAATACAATAGTTAGCAGGTAAGCTACTATAATTAAAATGTCGATAACATGTAATTGCATAATTATTTTTTTTGGTTATTTATAAATAAGGGCTACATAAAACTATAACCTTCGTCGGTACATTTTTTATAAATCTCGATATCGAATTTGTAAAGTTGCGCGGGTTTGTGAGCCACGCCTTTTTGTTTCTCGTTAAGTGGTACAACATATTGCATTTGCGACACTTTTTTTCTGAAATTTCGTTTGTCGAACTCGGTACAAAATACAGCCTCGTATAATTTTTGCATTTGCGATAGTGTAAATTTCTCGGGTAAAAGCTCAAACCCAATAGGTTCGTGTTTAAGTTTGTACTGCAAATGCGCTAAAGCTTTGGCAAGAATTTGGTCGTGGTCGTAAGCAAGGTTTTTTGCCAGGTTTATAGGGAACCAACTAACAGTACGGTCTTTTTGTTTAATAGTAACCTCGGGCGAGCGCAGTAATGTAAAATACCCAACCGATATAACCCTTTTGCTAAAAACATCGGCAAACTGCTCGAGCCACAAACGGTCGTTGGGGCGGCATAAACGGTCTAAATTGCCAAATGCATAAAACTGTTCTAAAACCAAACCCTCTAAACCTGTTAAATCTTTTACAATACGAGCGGCGGCCTGGTCAAGGTTCTCGTCTTCGTATATATGATACCCGGTTAAAGTAAGGTCGCTAAAAAGTATTTCGGTAGTGCCGGGTTTTACCATTGTACGCTCAACCAATAATACCTCGAGGGTTTCGAGGTTAAACCCGAATATTACGCAGTCAACCGATATGTTGCCCAGTAAACGATGTTCCATAGTTTTGTTTGTTATTATTTAAAGCCTTATATATTAGTAATTTGAATACAAATATAAAACTAATAGTGTAACTTTGACACTAATGGGCAAAACTAATTATTAAAAGCAACAAACCAATACTATACACAAGTTTTTTATTATAATTACATAGTATTGGCTTTTATTACTGGCCATTGTTGTGCATTACAAATTTTTACAGGTAATACAATGTTTTATTTTTGATAAACATAAAAAATTGAAACCCAAATTGAGCAGTCCGCCCAATCAAAATAAACTCCTAAAACTATTCATATCACTTGATTAGTTAAACACAATAAATTTTAAAATAGTGGTATATCAAAGTAAATAACTTGTAAGCTTTGCCTTACCCGTTTAACTTAGGCATAACCCCGCTGCTAAATCGATTGAGCGAATCGCTCAATTTGGGTAAAAATTGCAATATTTTTTTGGCAACACGATAAAAAAAACCAAAATTTGGGCTTGCAAAATATGACATATATACTCGACGAAAATATAACCTACTTAAAAGGAGTTGGCCCGCACAAAGCGCAAATTTTAGCCGACGAGGCAAAAATTTGTACTTATTCTGATTTGCTATACTATTTTCCGTACAAATATGTTGACCGTACAAAGTTTTACAAAATAAGCGAACTTACCGACGAGCATGGTTTTGTGCAGGTTACAGGCAAAATAACGAATATAAAAATTATTGGCGAAAAACGTAGCTCACGCCTTGTTGCAACCCTTTACGACGACTCGGGATCGATAATTATGGTATGGTTTAAAGGCATAACATCGATGCACAAATACTTACGCTCTAATACCGAGTATATAGTTTTTGGCAAACCCACATTATACCAAAACAAACTTAACTTTGCCCACCCCGATATTGAAGAAAAAGATAAACATCAAGCTAAACCCGAGTTTACTTTTCAGGCTTTTTACAACACTACCGAAAAAATGAAACGCGCATTTTTAAACTCTAAAGGCGTACATAATTTAGTTGTATCGGCACTAAAGCTTGTTAATAACAAAATTTACGAAACACTACCGGCATACATTTTAGCTAAAAATAATTTATTAAAGCTTAATAATGCCATTTTACAAATACACCTGCCGCAAAACGAGACGCAAATATCGCAAGCGCGTTACCGATTTAAATTTGAAGAGTTGTTTTATTTACAAATGAAAATACTGTACAATAAAAAACAACGCGAGCAAAAAGTTGATGGTTACAAATTTGCCGTTGTTGGCCAGTATTTTAACAATTTTTACAGCAAATACCGCCCGTTTGAGCTTACCAACGCCCAAAAACGCGTTATCCGCGAAATACGTACCGACACTAACTCGGGCAAACAAATGAACCGCCTGCTACAAGGCGACGTTGGCAGCGGTAAAACTTTAGTTGCACTTATGAGCATGTTACTTGCTATTGATAACGGTTTTCAGGCTTGCTTAATGGCTCCAACCGAAATTTTAGCAAACCAGCACTTTATAACAATTAGCAAGCTTATTGAGCCTATTGGTGTCGAAGTTGGACTGCTTACTGGTAATACCCGAAAAAAAAACAGGCAAATAATACACAATAAACTATTAAACGGCGACCTTAAAATACTTATTGGCACACACGCGCTTATTGAAGATGTTGTGGTTTTTAATAACATTGGGCTTGTTATTGTTGACGAACAACACCGATTTGGTGTTGCACAACGAGCTAAACTTTGGGAAAAAGGCAAAAAACCGCCACATGTGCTTGTTATGACAGCTACACCAATACCCCGCACTTTGGCCATGACATTGTATGGCGATTTAGACATTTCGGTTATTGACGAACTGCCCCCAGGCCGCAAACCAATTAAAACACAACATTTTAACGACTCGAAACGGTTAGTTGTTTTTGGCTTTTTACGCAAACAAATTGAGCTTGGCAGGCAAGTTTACATTGTTTACCCGTTAATTAACGAGTCGGAAGCCCTTGATTACAAATACCTTGAAGACGGGCTCGAGAGTATTTCGCGGGCATTTATGCCACCAAAATATGCTATTAGCGTTTTACACGGAAAAATGAAACCCGACGAAAAAGAAAAGTCGATGGCTCTTTTTGTAAGCGGCCAAACAAATATAATGATTGCTACAACTGTAATTGAGGTTGGCGTAAACGTACCTAACGCGTCGGTAATGGTTATCGAGAGTGCCGAACGTTTCGGGTTATCGCAACTACACCAGTTGCGCGGCAGGGTTGGCCGTGGCGCCGACCAAAGTTACTGTATTTTAATGACAGGCAACAAACTATCGGCCGAGGCTCGCCAACGCATGCAAACTATGGTACAAACCAACGACGGTTTTGATATTGCCGAGGCCGACCTTAAATTGCGTGGCCCGGGCGATATTGAAGGTACTCAGCAAAGCGGGACAATTATTGATTTAAAGATTGCAAATATTGCGCGCGACTCGCAAATTGTACAGCTGGCACGCGACAATGCCAGTTTTGTGCTCGACAACGACCCCGAACTTAAACTACCCGAAAACCAGGTAATTAAAAAAAATATGGGGTTAAAATGGCAGGCCGAAACCGATTGGGGCAAAATTAGTTAACCTAAGCCTTAACATTACTAAAAAGCCTGCCCTGGTATGTATTGCGACGTTCAAGTTCTTTTTCGACCATGGCAACAAATTCAAAATTTTTAACCCTTTCCCAAACCGGTGCTACTAATTTTTCGACAGGCGATA
>CAZJCR010000117.1:0-4005 GCA_964544385.1 uncultured Bacteroidales bacterium | reverse complement strand
TACGCTCACAAAACGCTCAATTACAATTTTTGGCGACAAACGCTCGATAAAATTTATTACCAAATCGACATAATCGTTACAACTAAAAAGCCTTACATAACTGTTGTTGTTATTGTGCAATTGCTCAAGTTTAGTGTTTTTAATAACCTGTAACTGGTGTAATTTTAAAGTTGTTAGTGGTAATTGCGATACAATTTTAGCATGGTTTAGCATTTGGTCATAAGTTTCGCCGGGCAAACCCAAAATTAAGTGGCCACCCGTTTGCAACCCTGCATTATGGCACAATTGTATAGCATTTACAGTATCGGCAAAAGTATGGCAACGGTTTATTGTTTGTAATGTTTTATCAATGGTACTCTCAATGCCAAACTCAACTGTAACCGGTACCTTTTGGTTTATTTGTGCCAACAAATCAATAATAGGGGCATCAATACAATCGGGGCGCGTGCCAATTATTAAAGCAACAACTTTAGGGTTGTTAATAGCTTGGTAATACAAGTGTTTTAACCGGTTTAATGGCGCGTACGTGTTTGTATACGACTGGAAATAAGCCATAAAACGCATGTCGGGGTATTTTTTTTCGAAAAACGAAATGCCTTTTTCTATCTGCCCCGACACCAACTCTTGCGGTTCGCAATAACCAGGTTTAAAGGTATTGTTGTCGCAATAAATACAGCCGCCAGTGCCTTTAGTTCCGTCGCGGTTAGGGCAACCAAACCCCACATTTACCGATATTTTTTGTACCCGCGCACCAAATTGCTTTTTAATGTAAGATGCATAATCGTTATATCGACGGCTATGCCCCCAATTATACTGGCTCATAAAAATAATTATTACTAAAGTAGATTTTTTAATAAATCAACAAACCCGTCAATTTCGTCGGTAGTTGTATCGTACGAGCACATCCAGCGCACCTCGTTGGTATTTTCGTCCCAAACATAAAAAAAATAGTTTTGCTGTAGTTTGTCAATAACCTGTTTTGGTATAATAGCAAATACGCTATTTGCCTCAACCTTTTGAGTAATTTTTATTTTGCCTGTATTAATTACCTTTTGCTCTAAGTATTTGGCCATTTTATTGGCGTTCGATGCATTTTGCCACCATAAATTATCGGTAAAAAAAGCATTAAACTGCGCGCTAATATAACGCATTTTTGATGCAAGCTGCATTGACTGTTTACGGTAATATTTAAAGTTGTTGGCAAGTAAAGGGTTAAAAATAAGTACAGCCTCGCCATACATCATGCCATTTTTAGTGCCTCCAAACGACAAAATATCGACACCGGCATCGACAGTAAATTCATTAAAATTTAAGCCAAGAGCCACAGCCGCATTCGATATGCGGGCACCGTCAATGTGCAGTAACATGTTGTTTTGATGGGCAAAAGTTGCAATATCGGTAATTTGGTTAACAGTATACAATGTACCAAGTTCGGTAGGTTGTGTTATCGATATTATTTTTGGCTGCACATGATGCTCGAAACCAATACCTGTAAGGTGTTGCTTAATTAAATCAACATTAAGTTTACCGTCGGGGGTATTAACAGTAATGAGTTTCATACCGGTAAATTTTTCGGGGGCACCACACTCATCAACATTAATATGGGCTGTAGTTGCACAAATAACCCCGTTAAACGAACTACCCATTGCATTTAGCCCTAAAACATTGGCACCAGTACCTGTTAAGGTAAAATACACCCCGGTTTTTTGACCAAAAATTTGTTTAAACCGGTCAATAGCCTTTTGCGTGTATATGTCGTCGCCATAACCGCGTACATGGCCATTGTTGGCATCGCAAATTGCATTAAGTATATTTTTATGTACTCCAGCATTATTATCGCTGGCAAAGCCTTTTTTATTAACCATTTTACTTAAAATTTTGCACAAAAGTAATTATAAGTAATTAAAAAAAAGTAATAAAGCAACTAAGCTAACCGTTTACCCGTCAAATGCACATTCCGGTCAAAAAGTTATCGCTTTTTATTAAGCTAAAACGTACAACAATTGATTAAAAAATTAAAAATACTATTTTTGGCTCCGCGTAAGCAAAGGGTGTTTATTTACAGGTAAAATTTTAATGAAAAAGGTACTATTATTAGTTATTATAATTGCATGGGGGCTTGTTGTTAATGCCCAAAGTGCAAAAAAATATTATAAAAACGCAAAAAAACTGTTCGATATTAAACAATACGAGGCCGCTATTGGCGAGCTAAACAATGCTATTGATATAAACAACCAGTTTACTAATGCTTATGTTTTTAGGGCTCAAATAAACGAACTTACCGAAAATTGCCAACAGGCTGCCGCCGATTTCGAAAAAGCTGCCAGCCTCGACCCCAAAACAGTTTCGAACTACTACAACGCGGGTCGTAATTATTATAAAACCGAGCAATACGAGCAAGCAATGCAAATGCTTACCGAGGCGGTTATTTACGACAAAAACCATTTTCAGGCATTACAATATAAAGCATTAACGCACATAAAGTTAGAACAATATACAGATGCCTTGTTAGTTATTGAAATTGCCTTGCAGCTTAACCAAACTTACCTTTGTTACTATATTAAAGGTGTAGCAAACGACAGCCTTAAAAAATATTTTGCTGCAATTGTTGATTATAAACAAGCCATTGAGCTTAACCCCGATTACAACAAACCTTACATTGCTGCAATTAAGGCATATCAAAAAATAAACCAGGTTAACGATGCTTTAGAACTTGCAAATAAAACAATAAAAAAGTTTGAAACACTGCCCGATGCCTATTTAGCACGAAGCGTTATTTACAAAACACTTAACGATATACCTAATGCCATTAACGATTTATCGAAACTATTAACATTAAAAACCGAGCCCGAAAACATTCTGCTTACAAGGGGACAATATTATTTTGAATACGGACAGTATCAAAACTCGCGTAGCGATTTTTCGCGTATCATAAGCCTTAACGACCAACATGCAACAGCCTATTACTGGCGAGCAAGGAGCAGCGAGGAACTTTTAGAAAACCAATTCGCAATTGCCGATTACAAACGGTTTATTAGTATTGCAAACACACAAAACATTAACAACCAATTAGTTGAGAATGCCAACAACCGGCTTTACTCGTTACAGTACGAAAACAATAAACCAATAATTTTAATTAATGTGCCGGTAATTATCGAAAACAACAAAATGATTGTGCTTAAAACAGCAAAAAATATCGAAATTATGGGCACAATTACCGACCAAAGCCCAATAAAATCCTTTTCGATAAATAATAATACTGTAAACCTGGCGCCCGACAACTCGTTTGTTCACCCAATAATTATCGACACTTTAACGGTTATTGCTTTTAAAGCTACCGATGTTTACAATAACACAACCCTAACTGAATACAAACTTGTACGCATTGAACGCGATGCTCCTGAGATAAAAATAATATCGCCATTTACCGGGCATACCGGGGTTATTAATGTAACAAACAACCAAAAACAATTACAGCTCGATGGTATAATTATTGACGAAAGCTATATAACAAAACTTTTTATCGACGAAAACCCGATACCGGTTAATACCCAATCTTTTAACCCACAGTTTAGTGCTAATATAAATATTACTAACGTAGGTTTTATAACAATAAAAGCAATTGACCAATATAATAACCAAACCGAAACTAACATTATTATTAACCGCACCGACCAAAATTTGTCGAACAATAACCCGATGGGAATTACATGGGCTTTTTTTATCGAAAATACCGATTATACTAATTTTGACAAATTACAAGGCCCGGTCAATGATATTACCGAACTAAAAAATGCTTTTGCCCAATACCGTTTTGATAAAATAATACATAAAAAAAACCTTACTAAAGAGCAAATTGACAGGTTTTTTGCCATTGAACTACGCGACTCGATAAAAGCAAACAACATTAACAATATACTAATTTGGTATGCCGGCCATGGCAACTATACAAACCAAACAGGTTACTGGATGCCAGTTGACGCAACAAACGACGAATTTACACAC
>CAZJCR010000116.1:0-12025 GCA_964544385.1 uncultured Bacteroidales bacterium | reverse complement strand
CCAATTTTTTGCGCCCTGTCGAACAATAAACGGAGTGGTTGTTCAAACCGGTCGTACAATAAGTTGGTGTCAACTGTCGATAATATGTTTATCTCGTTTATTACAATTGGTACAAATATTCTGAAAAACGTGAACACTATAAACCAAATTGTTGCCAGCGTAATTGCCGCGTTTGCTGTTACCGGCAGTTTGCGGTTTTTAATTTTTATTTTCGACAGTAGTTGCATTATTGGCTGCCCAATAACTGCAATAGCTGCCGATACTATAATGTAAACAACAATGTGCCTAAAGTACCAAATGGCTGCAAGTAATAATAGTGTGCCGGCAATGCCTAAAGCGTATTTTAATTTTTGGTTCATTGTTTCTCGGGTATAAGTTGATAGTATCCGGTAATTGGGTAATGATCCGAAAAACTAACGTCGGGTATGTTAAACCCGTTACAGTTAATTTGTTTCGAGTAAAGTATGTAATCGATACGAAACCTGAACAAGCTGCGTTGGTAGGTAATACCGCGCCCAAGGCCTTGTTGTGTAAAGCTGTCGGTTAAGGTTTCTTTTATTTTTTTGTATGTATACGATATTGGCGTATCGTTAAAGTCGCCGCAAACAATTACAGGGTAGGGCGAATTTTTTATATGGTTGCTTAGGTTTTCGGCCTGTCTGGCTCGTGCTATAAATGCCCTGTTAAGCCTTGTAAAAACGCCGCGTGTTTGTTTTATGCGTTTTTTTTCAACGGCATGGCCAAGGCTGTCAATTATGTTGTAATCGCTGTGGTTAAAGCGTATGCTCTCTAAATGACAATTGTAAACTCTAATAATTTGATTATGTATTTTTATGTCGCTGTATATTATAAGATTGCCATTTTGGTTGTAATTGAGCACACCTTTGTTAATTATTGGATACGCCGAAAAGGTTGCTATGCCAAACTGTTGATCGCCAACATTGTAATGATTATGTATGTTCGAGTATTTAAAGCGTTGCTGTTTTAAAAGTGGTTTGGTAGTTTCAAAGCTTTTATTTTTTCGGTTAAAGTATTCCTGAAAACATATAATATCGGGGTTTTGGTTTTTAACAAACTTTAATATGCTGTCGCGTATTGCTGTGTTGTTTTTCCAATTGTAAAGGTTAAAAACTTTTACATTGTACGACATTATTTTTATCTCGGGCAATTGGTTATCGGTTAACAGTTCAGGCTTATTTTTTGTGCTTATTTTTATATAATTGTTAAAGTGTTTGTAACCTATAAATATTGTTAACAACGATATTAAAAACCAAAATTTGCGATTAAGTGCCCAAAAAATAATAAAGCCTGCGTTTATGTATAATAAATAACTGTAACCTAAACCTATAACCGAAAAAACCGATGTTATTTGTGGTGGTACATAAGGGGCTAAATAGCTTAATAAAAGTATTACTGATGCCGCAATATTAATTATTAAAACAATATGTTTAATTAGCTGCCTTAACATGCACTTATGGGTTTTTTGTTTGTTGCGCAAATTTATTAATTGTTTCGGCTTTGCCTGAATAAAATATCTTTTTCTTGTTTCGATAAACTGTCGTAACCTGATTTTGCTATTTTCTCAAGTATACCGTCAATTGTTTTTTGGTCGTTGTTTTTGCGGGCATTGTATTCTAAATCGGTTTCGGTACGGCGGTATGTAACTTTCATTTTGCGGGGTTTAAATAATAACATAATTTTTTCGATAATTATACCAAGCCATTTTGTAATATCGGTGCCGCGCCGTAAAAATAGTATGTAAATATATCCAAAAAATGCACCGCCAATATGAGCAATATGGCCGCCAGCATTGCCTTCGGTAAGCTGTACCACGTCGAGCAAAACTGCTGCCACAGCAATATATTTAAGTTTAACCTGCCCTAAAAAAAGCAAATAAACAGTGTAGTTAGGTACGTAAACTGCTGTTGCAATTACAATTGCATAAACCGCCGCCGATGCCCCTAATGCTACCGATATTGGTATTGTTGGTGCAAAAACCGGAAACGTGTTAAATGCAAGTATGTATAAAACTGCACCACTTATACCGCCTGCTAAGTAAATATTAAGTAGTTGTTTGCCGGTAAGGTATTCTAAAAAAATGCGCCCAAACCAAAAAAGCCAAAGCAGGTTAAATAATACATGTAAAAAACCCTGGTGTAAAAACATATATGTTATAATTGTCCAGGGTTTGTGTAGTAATTGGGTAATGTCGGCAGGTACCGACAACCACTGTATAAATATGTTATTGCCGGTATTTGCCCCAAATAAGAACAGTATTACATCAATTAATTTTACTGCAACAAAAACTATTAAATTAACATAAATAAGGCGGGTTAGCATATTACCGCTTTTAAATGTCTCTTTTAGTTCGTTGGCTAAACCTGTACCTGCCATAATTTTTTTAGTTTAAAATGGTGAATTTTTTATGCCTTTTTTGTTCCAGTATTTAATTAAAAAGTAGCCAAATATCATTCCGCCAAGGTGGGCAAAATGCGCTATATTGTCGCCTGAGCCTGGTATAATAACTGCAAACAGCTCAATAGCACCGTAACCCATTACAAAATATTTTGCTTTTATTGGTATTGGCGGAAAAAGCAGCATTAATTGTGTATTGGGAAACAACATTCCAAATGCAAGCAATACACCAAAAACAGCTCCCGAGGCTCCAACTGTAGGCACGTTAAGGTGCATTAGGTATATTTTATCGGTTAATTCCTGGGCGTAAGTTATTAGTTGTTGGCTTTGTGGTGCCATGCTGTATTGTTGTATAAAATCGTTTATTTGTGGCGACGGGTTCGATAAGTGTTCGCGTACAAAAGCCATAAATAAATCGGGCGATGGCGTATTTATAAAGGCTGCCATATCGTTTTGTATTTCAACAAGGCTAATGTAATTAACAAAACTGTGTAAAGCTGCGGCTCCTAAGCCGGTAATAAAATAGTAAACCAAAAAACGTTTTGGACCCCAAACTATTTCGAGCATGCGCCCAAACATATACAGGGCAAACATGTTAAAAAATATGTGTGTTATGCTGCCATGCATAAACATATGTGTAACAAACTGTATTGGCTTAAAATAAGCCGATTGTACATTGTGCAGGGCAAACAAACGGCTAAGGTTAATGCCCATTGTGCTTAATGCATAATCGGCAAAAAATACCAAAACATTTATTATTAATAAATTCCTTATTACAGGCGGTATACTGCCAAATATTGGGCTACGGTATGCTCTCATGACTTTTTTTCAGTTATTTAAATTTTTTCTCTATCTCTTCAATATTAATTATCGACACTATTGTACGGCCATCGGGGGCAATGTTTGGCATTTGCGATATAAACAACCTGTCGTTTATGTTCGCCATCTCTTGCTGGCTAAGTTGCTTGCCGTATGGTATCGACAAAAATTTTGCCAGTGTTTTTACAATGTTCTCGCGCAATGCTTCAATAAACTCTTGACCGTTTTCTTTAATATTGTCTAAAATATCATTTATCCAATCATTAATATCCTTATCCAGAAATTCGGCTGGAACCATGTTAACCACAAACGTGTTAGCACCAAATTCGTCAATCTCAAAACCTAATTTATTAATTTCGGGTATTGTGGTTTTAAACAACTCGGCATCAACAGCACTTAATTGTATTGTTGCAGGGTAAAGTAGTTTTTGCCCCGCACCCGATTGTGGCCCAATTTTGTATATGTATTCATCAAAAAGTATGCGCTCATGCGCGCGTTTTTGGTCAATAAGCATTATACCCGATTTTACTGTTGTTAAAATGTACCTGCCTTTAATCTGAAAAAACCTGTTGGTGATGCCAATACTGGGCAAGTCAATTTTCAACTGTTCGGGAGCAGGTTCAAAAATGTCGGGTGTTTCAGCAGGGTTGTTAAAGTTTTGATATAATTTTTCCCAATTGGTGTCGATGCCATTTTTGTGGTAATTTGAGCCACTGCTGTTTTTATTGTTATTGTTTTGGCCAAATGGGTTGTAGTTTGGATTAACCTTAATTGTTGGGGGTTGTATAGGTGTATCTTTTCGGTAAACCGGAATTTCAACTGTGGCGTCAATGCTAAAGTCAATCGATGGTACAATATTATGTTTGCCTAATCCCTCTTTAACTGTCGATACTATTATTGGCCATAGTTCTTTTTCGTGTTCAAATTTTATCTCGGTTTTTGTAGGGTGTATGTTTATATCAATTGTCGATGGGTCAACATCAAAGTAAATAAAAAACGATGGCATAAGGCCAGGCCCCATAATATTGTCGTATGCCATTACTACCGCTCTGTAAAAGTATGGGTGTTTCATAAACCGGTGATTAACAAAAAAGAATTGTTCGCCTGCCGATTTTCGGGCATTTTCGGGTTTTCCAATATAACCTCTTATGTTTGCTATACTTGTTTGGCTTTGTACCGGTAATAAGTTTTGAGCCGCATGTTTACCTAAAACATTTATTATACGGTTGTATATTTTCGATGCCGGTAAATTGTATAGTTCAACATCGTTATGTACAAGGTGCATTTCAATTTCAGGGAAACCTAATGCTACCCTTTGAAAATCTTCCATTATATGTTTTAGCTCGGTGCTGTTCGATTTTAAAAATTTGCGCCGCGCCGGCACGTTAAAAAAAAGGTTTTTTACCGATATGTTAGTGCCGTTTGGGCACGATACCGGCTCTTGTTTTTCTGTTACCGACCCCGATATGCGTATAAAGGTGCCTAAATTGTCATCAATTTTCTTTGTTTTTAGTTCAACGGTTGCAATTGCAGCTATCGATGCCATTGCCTCACCCCTGAAACCCATTGTCGATATATCGAATAAATCGGCAGCTTTTCGTATTTTTGATGTGGCATGTCGCTCAAAACACATACGCGCATCGCTGTCGCTCATGCCGCATCCATTATCAATAACTTGTACAAGGGTGCGCCCAGCGTCTTTTATAATAACCTGTATTTTTGTGCTGCCCGCGTCAATCGAGTTCTCAACCAGCTCTTTTACTACCGATGCCGGGCGTTGTACTACCTCGCCGGCTGCTATCTGGTTGGCTACGCTATCGGGCAATAGTTGTATTATGTCGGGCATAATTACTTTTTATTTAATGTATTACCATAAAATACGAAAGTAATAATAGTATTATTAATATTATAAATACACGCAAATTCGACTTTTTGCGAGTCTTGCGTGCCATCTTAATATAATTGCCCATTTGTTCTTTTACTAACGATTGCCTTTCGCCTGTGCCGTTATCTAAATCGTGTTCGCGTTTAAGTATTTCTTGGCGGCGTTTGCGTAATTCGGCCTGCTCGTTGTAAAAACGTGGTTTGTAATTGTAGCGTTTATGGTTAGGTAGTTCAAATAGTTTTGCCATTTTTAAACTTTTCAAATTTTGATACAAAGGTACTTTATTTAATTAAACTGCCATGTTATTCAATTACAAAAGCTGTTTATAAACCTTGTTACTTTATTTTTTTTGTTAATATGTAATTTTTTTAACATTATAATTTTTAAACTTATGTGCTAACTAAAAGGTTATAAAATATAGTAAAATAGAGTTTGATTTATCGATTGAGTCATTAGCTCAATTTGGGTAATAATTTTTAAATACCTTTTACGTTTTGATAATAGCTAAAGAAATAATAATTTAGATGTTTACTAAAAAATAATATTATGTTCGAAAAACAAGTTTACGAAAAACGACGTGCCCAAATTAAAGGCATGTTAAAAAATGGAATAGGTTTATTTTTAGGCAATACCGAATCGCCAATGAATTACACCGACAATACATACAGGTTCAGACAAGATAGTACCTTTCTATATTTTTTTGGCATCGACAGCCCTGGGTTTGCTGCAATTATCGATTTTGAATCGGGTAACGAGATTATTTTTGGTAACGATGCCGATATTGACGACATTATTTGGATGGGAAACCAAATATCGGTAGCCGACAGAGCCGCCCGGGTTGGAGTGTTAAATGTACAACCTTTTACAAGTTTAGCCGGTTTTTTAAATAATGTTATAAACCAAGGCCGTAAAATCCATTATTTACCACCTTACCGACACTATAATATTTTATTGCTTAACTCGCTTTTAGGTATAAAAACCAACCGTATTAAAGACTACCCATCGTTAGAGCTTACAAAAGCAGTAATCAATTGTCGCTCGGTAAAAGACGAGTTTGAAATTTCCGAAATTGAAAAAGCTTGCCAAATAGGTTATCAAATGCATGTTACAGCTATGAACATGGCCATTGAGGGTAATTGGGAGTACAATGTGGCAGGTACTATCGAAGGTATTGCTCTAAACAACGGTGGCTGCTGTTCGTTCCCTGTAATATGTTCGCAAAATGGCCAAATATTACACAACCACGACCATAGCCAAATGTTAAAAAACAACAGGTTGCTTATTGTTGATGCAGGTGCCGAAACAAATATGCATTATGCATCTGATTTTACTCGCACAATACCAGTTGGTGGTAAATTTACAAACCAACAAAAAGATGTTTACCAAATAGTTTTAGATGCAAATAATGCTGCTGCTGCCGCTGCAAGGCCTGGCATAACTTATCAACAGGTACATTTAATGGCTTGTAAAATAATTGCCCAAGGCCTTATAAATTTAGGTATAATGAAAGGCAATGCCGACGATGCTGTTAACGAAGGTGCGCACGCGCTGTTTATGCCTCACGGTTTAGGGCACATGATGGGACTCGATGTTCATGATATGGAAGACCTTGGCCAAATTTATGTTGGTTACGATGATAAAACCAGGCCAGGTAAAAAATTTGGGCTCGCGTCGCTGCGCATGGGGCGTGAACTTGAGCCGGGTTTTGTAATTACAAACGAGCCAGGAATTTATTTTATACCTGCCTTAATCGATAAATGGAAAGCCGAAAAAATTAACAACGATTTTATAAATTTCGACAAACTTAAAAGCTATCTTGATTTTGGAGGAATTAGGCTCGAAGACGATTTGCTTATTACTCAAAGTGGTTGCAGGTTGTTGGGTAAACGTATACCTGTTAATATTAACGATGTTGAGTCGGAAGTTGGAAAATAAAACCTAAGTTGAGCGGTTAAAGCGCAGCAAATAAACACTTTACTTAGGTATAATCCCGATGTAGAGTTTGTTGTATTTCACTAACAAAGTGTAGTGAAATACTTACAAAATCTAAATCGATTGAGTGATTAGCTCAATTTTAGTAAAACACAACAACACAGCGTTTAATTATTGCATTTGAGCTATAATTGAACGCTGTTTTTTATCAAAAAAATATATTTTGCAAAAATCGTTTTCAGGCAGTTGGCCGTGGATACCTGTAAAGCAAATTTGTTTTGTGTATCCTAAAAGTGCCGAACTGTTTTTTTTATAATAGTTTATTGCGATAAATTGTTTATAAAAAGCAATCGAATCGTGCTCTGTATTGTAAAATTCAATAATTTGCCTTGTATCTATTATGCGTTGCTCAATACTTTTTATTGCAGTAATATAAAATCCCTTTAAAGTAGGGTTTGTATTGTTTAAAAAATCAAGGTTTGTTTTATTATAACAGTTTTGTAAACTATCGTGTTGTTGTTGTAACTGCTTAAACTTATTTTGTTTGCTTAACAACAACAACGATTCGGCAATTAATAAACTGTCGTGGCCATAAAATGCATTAAATTCCGATGAGCTGTTAATTTTTATAACCTTACACATATTTTTTTGCAATTCCCACTGTTTAATGCAATTGCTTTTTTTACATTGATAAAATAAAACCAATGCAAACATAATTAATATGTATTGTGGTAAATTGTATTTATTTAATACAACTTTTAAATACATGCTGTTTGGTTAATGTAAGTATTATTGTTAAGCCAAATATGCTGTTTTTTGTACAGTAATAGGCTTTGGTTTAGCACTAAAAAAACTACCGATTTTAGAAGCACCTTGTGCTGCCTTATCGTAAACGTCGAAAACAAAATCGACTAATGTTAATAATAATATTGCACTCTTGATAATCATGGCGTAAAAATACAATCAAAACAGCAACACACCAATTATGTTTGACAAACTGCGAATTTTACTTGGTAAAAATGTCGATTGTTAATTTTTGTATATTTTTATTAGCAACTGTTTTATAAAAAATACAATCAATAATATGTTCTAATCAAAAATTATTGCCTAATTTTAAAATGTTGTTTGTGTTTTAAAACCTAAAAAAAATGATATGAAAAAAATAATAATAATTTTAGCCGCATTGTTAACAAGTGTTTGTACAATTGGGCAAGAGCTACCCGATGATGTTGAAAAAGTATTTGAAAACGCCGAAAAGCTTCAAAGTAAAGGTAAGTGGGATATGGCCATTGCCGAATATAAACAGGTTTTGCGTAGTGTGGCACATGTACCAAGCATGAAAGCTATTGGTTTAATACAACTTGAGTTGCGCCCTGGCCCAAATTACCGCGAAGCCTACGAATATCTCGATATGGCAATAAATACACTACAGGCAGGTATAAATGCTACCGATAAAAACAAAGTAAAAAAATATTTACAAAGCCAAATTGATGAGCTTGTTCCTAAACGTAATAAAGCAAAATCATATGTCGACCAGTTTGATAATGCCAAAGGCCAAAAAAACGATGGGCGACGGCTACTCGAAGAATAAAATTTGTAAACCCGCTTTTAGCGGGTTTTCTTTTTAAAAAGTATTAAGTCAATTATCGATATATTTGCACAAAACAAATATTACTATTTTAATGACAATTGATATTAACCATTGGAATAAAAAAATTATAAACATTAATAACTACGATAGCTTTAACCAAATAGCTATCGAGGCTTTTAATTTTCAATATAATAATATTGGCGTTTATCGTCAATATGTCGATATGATTGGTGTTAATGCTGCAAATGTCGATAGAATTGAAAAAATACCATTTTTACCTGTCGATTTTTTTAGGACAAAAAAAATACTTTACAATAAACTGCAGGCAAAAATTGTATTCAGGAGCAGTGGTACAACGTCGTTTAATAACAGCCAACATTTTGTTAATAATTTAAGTGCTTACGACAATAGCTTGCTAAACGGTTTTACTAATTTTTATGGGAACCCTGCTAATTATGCAATTTTAGCCTTACTACCATCGTATCTCGAGCGTGCCGACTCATCGCTTGTTTACATGGTACGTAAATTAATCGAGGTTGGCAGGCATCAGCGTAGTGGCTTTTTCTTAAATAATTACAATGAATTGAGCAACACCATAGTTGAACTCGATAATAATAACCAAAAAATATTATTGATAGGGGTTACTTTTGCCTTGCTCGATATGGCCGAAAAATTCGATTTTAAATTAAATAATACAATAATTATGGAAACCGGCGGCATGAAAGGCCGGCGCAAAGAACTTATACGCGACGAGCTGCATAAAATACTTTGCAGTTCGTTTGGCGTTAACAAAATTCATTCGGAGTATGGAATGACCGAGATGTTGTCGCAGGCATATTCGTTGGGCGATGGAATTTATAGTCCACAGCCTTGGATGCAGATTTTAATACGCGATGTGCACGATCCTTTTAATATTTTGCATCATAATCAACATGGAGCAATTAATGTTATCGATTTGGCCAATATTTTTTCATGTTGTTTTATTGAAACTATGGACTTAGGCATGACATTTATTAATAACACTTTTACCGTATTAGGCCGCTTAGATAATTCACAAATACGTGGTTGTAACCTTATGGTACAGTAAAATACTACACCAAACGTTTTATTTGGGCATCGGGGTTTAATGTGCTGGTTTTAAAATTATAACCGCTAATTAGCATAACACCGGGTGTTTTACCAATATCAAAACTACCTGTAATATTATTGGTTTGTAAAATAAACGATGCTGTTATAGTAAAAAAATGTAGCAGGCTTAAAAAGCTTAGTTCGTTGTTGTTAAATAATATTTTTTTAATTGTACCAAAAATATTATCACGGTCAACTAAGTTGTCAATTAACCCGATAATAACTTTATTATTGTCGTAATTATTGTTTATTAAGTAATCAATAATATTGTCTTTCGAAATAAAACCAGTAGCCTGAGTCCCGTTTAGCCATGCTTTAAGTATTTGTGCCGAATTATTGTTTTTAATAATATCATTATACAATAAAGTGTTGGCGCTGTTTAAATTTAATGTGTTTAGCCCGCAAAACCCAGGCACTAAAATGCCACTATAGTATTCAAGTCTTTCAATTTCGTTAAAAGCCCCGTTAGTGTTAGTAATTTTGGCTATTGTACCTTTATTGTCAATTGTTAAATAACTATTTTGCAAAATATTACCCGTTATTGTAAATATTAAGTTTGCAGCTATTTTACGCATTTTTATTTTTTTTTATTGTAAAAATAATATCGGTATTTGTAGTTGCCGATTGATTACTTGCTTTTTTTTTGTTTTTACCAATAGTTAAACCGCAAACAACGCATTTTGTTGAATAGGGGTTTACAGGTTCGCCGCAAGCAGGGCAAAGCCCTGGCGTGTTAAGCCATTTTTTTTGTTTCTGCCAAAGTTCAAAATCACCTTGGTTGGGTTTTTGATCCAATATAGCATCGATACTTGTTTTTAATTTATTTACTATATAAACAATGCAAGTAATGTAAATTATTATACCAGCTGTTATCGATATTATTGCTTCGTTTTTTTTGCTGAAACCCAAAAAAAATGCAAAAAACAATAAAGCAAAAAGCATAATTATGTTTAGTTCAAAAGTTTTTATTGAATATCTGATGCGTAAGTTAACATTATCGATAAGTATATTTATATTAATTCTAATTCTAATTAAGTTAAGTATAAAAAAGTTGTAATCGGTATAATTATTTTTTGGTTTTATAATATTTGCCTTTTTCAATAATTTTTGTAAAAAATCGCTCTCGTTAAAATTGTCGGGTAAATAAAAAACTTGTTCCTCGGTATAATTAAAAGGTATTGGCATAAAATATTTATTTGTAATGTAAGCTTAATGAGTTTAACATAAAAAATGCTTTTTGTAAAAGGTATATGCAATTTAATTTAATTAAAAGCACGTTATTAATTTAATTACAATAAATAATGTTATTGGTAAACAATATTAAATAAAATGATATTTACTAAATACCCAAATTGAGCGATTACCTCAAACGATTTCGATTTTGTAAGTATTTCAATATAATTAGTTAGTGAAAAACAACAAACTTTAAATGGTTGTTATACCTATTTAAAGCCTTTGTTTGCTTTGCTAAAACCGCTCAAATTAAGTAATAAATACATATGTTGGAAATGCTGTTTGTATTATAAAAACTAATTTGGCAGGTTTTTAATAAATAATATTTAAATTAAACATAAAAATAATCAAAATTAAATAATTGGTATTTACTGATATGGCAAACCTAATGTTTTTATTATTATTTTGCAAATGTATTATTGTTTAATAATGTTGTTACTATTTAAAAAGCTTAATAATAAAAAATTTTATGTTTGATATTGAATCATAAATTTGAAAGCGTAAATTTTTATAAAATGAATATTTATATTAGTTTTGGTTTTTTAAAAAAAACTAATGAGTACGTTAATACATATAAAGTTTTTGTAAAAAACCCATGTGTAGAGTTGTGTTAAATAGAACTAATTACTAACAGAAACGTTGAAATACAGTATATTAACCGGCAAAATGTTATGTTTTAAACTGGTTATAATTATAGCGGTTCATCAAATGTTGCATGCATGAAAAAAGTACTTTTGATATCTGTTTTGCTAATGTTTACAGGATTACACCTTAAAGCAGGCGAGATAGTCCTTAAAGGAGTTTATCAAGGTAAAAATTTATATGTTATGAACCCATTTGCAAGTTCGGGCGTGGGTTTTTGCGTATACGAGGTTACAGTTAACGGGCAAATGTCGACAGACGAGATAAACTCAAGTGCATTTGAGATTGATTTAACAGTTTTTCAGTTTAAGCAAGGCGACAATCTTATAATTATAATTAAACATAAAGATGGCTGTTCGCCAAAGATAATAAACCCCGAA
>CAZJCR010000115.1:0-12185 GCA_964544385.1 uncultured Bacteroidales bacterium | reverse complement strand
TGAAATATTCAGGGCCGGAATTTGGAAACCCCGTACAAGGCCAAACTCGTTCGAGGGCGTTGGTTCAATAGGGCTCGAGTGGATGCGGACTGTACAACGCGAACTGGGAATGAAAGTATCGACCGAAGTAGCCAATGTTAAACATGTTTACGAGGCTTTACGTTATGGGGTTGATATTATTTGGATTGGTGCCCGTACATCGGCTAACCCTTTTGCAATGCAAGAGATTGCCGACGCTCTTAAAGGTGTTGATATACCTGTTTTGGTTAAAAATCCGGTTAACCCCGATGTCGATTTATGGATGGGTGCCATTGAACGTATACAAGGTGCCGGTATTACTCATGTGGGTGCTATTCACCGTGGGTTTTCAACTTTCGATAAAACTCGTTACCGCAATATACCACAATGGCAATTGCCCATTGAATTGCGCCAGCGCATGCCAAATATACCAATGATATGCGACCCAAGCCATATTGGTGGCCGACGCGATATTTTAGCCGAAATTTCGCAAAAAGCACTCGACCTTAATTACGACGGGCTTATTATCGAATCGCACTGTAACCCCGATAAAGCGTGGAGCGATGCAAGTCAGCAATTAACACCCGCCGACCTTGACAATATGCTTAAAAAGCTGGTTTTGAGAACTGTTAATACCGATAACCCATCAATTTTGCATAACCTCGAAGATTTAAGACAAAAGATTGACCAGTACGACAACCAATTGCTTAAAGTTTTAGAAGAACGCATGAAAGTGGCCGAAAAAATTGGCCAATATAAAAAAGACAACAATATTACTATTTTACAGCCCGACCGTTGGAAAGAAATAATCGAAAAAACACTCGAAAAAGGGAAAGGTTTTAACCTTAGCGACGATTTTGTTGTTACTATTTTTAAAGCTATTCACCAAGAATCGATAAACAAACAAACTAAAATAATGAACGAGTAAAACCGTTCATTATTTTTTATAAAATCATGTATGGACAAGCTTACTATTAAAGGTTCAATATCGAACTCGGAAATACTTGTTGGCGAGGATTTTAGGCATTTTGAAAAATATTTACCAAAATCAAAGGTTATTGTTATTACCGATACTAATGTTAATAAAATTTATGGACAATATTTTGTTAACTACCCGGTAATTGAAATTGGCACAGGCGAACTTAATAAAACTTTTAACACAGTTAATAACGTACTTGCAAGGCTAATTGAGCTGCAAGCCGACCGTTCGTCGTTTATACTTGCCGTTGGTGGCGGTATTGTTTGCGATTTGGCCGGTTTTGTTGCCTCAATTTATTTACGCGGTATTAAGTTTGGCTTTATCTCAACCACTTTATTGGCACAGGTTGATGCCAGCGTAGGCGGTAAAAATGGTGTTAACATATTAGGTTACAAAAATATGGCGGGCGTTTTTAAC
Organism: uncultured Bacteroidales bacterium; assembly: GCA_964544385.1. Taxonomy (GTDB): domain Bacteria; phylum Bacteroidota; class Bacteroidia; order Bacteroidales; family SZUA-534; genus CAZJCR01. The sequence goes on along the minus strand of CAZJCR010000115.1, from coordinate 10,771 downwards.
CAGCCTCAATTTGTTATTTGCGACCCCTTAATGCTATCGACACTTACACGCGACGACCTTAACTGTGGTTTTGCCGAAATTGTTAAACATACTATTATTGCCGATGCACAAATGTTCACCTTTATCGAAAATAACACCGATAAAGCTTTAGAACTTGATAAACAGGTAATTGAAAAACTTGTACTTAACTCGGTACAAATAAAAGCTGACATTGTAAATAGCGACGAAAAAGAAAAAGGCGAGCGGCGCAAACTTAACCTTGGTCATACTTATGGCCACGCTGTCGAAAAAGTACTTAAACTGCCACACGGTAACGCCGTTAGTATTGGTTTGGCAGTGGCTGCTAAACTATCGGTAAACAAAGGCATGCTTTTGCCACAAAACTATACCCGTATAATTAGTTTGCTTGATAAACTTGGTTTACCTGTTACTGTAAATACAAAAAAAGACGAAATTATTGCTGCTCTTGCAATGGACAAAAAACGCGAGGGTAACATTATACATTTTGTTTTAATTAATAATATAGGGCAGGTTTCAATCGAACCTATTGATATTGATGTGCTTAAAAAAACCGAATTTTAATTTAATATATAGTTTATGCTTTGTCGCTCAATTGCTGTTAAAGGTTTCGATAATATTGTTAAACTTATTGATGGTGCACAAATGGCCGAAATAAGGATTGAGGAAACTGGGTTAGACCCCAAAATGGTTAAAGCTTTGTTTGCTATGCACAATAACCTGCTTGCTACATGCCGCCCCGAAAAACTATCCGACAATGAACGTAAAAGCCTGTTAATGGCAGCTATCGACGGTGGAGCAAAATGGGTCGATATCGAAATTGAATCGGACAAAAATTTTACTTCGCAAATAGTCGATTATGCAAAAAAAGCCGGCTGCAAAGTTATTATATCGTATCACAATTACCAATGCACACCAACGCTTGAGCAGTTAAATAGTATTGTAAAACAAGCATTTGACCATGATGCCGATTTGGTAAAAGTAGCCACTATGGTAAACAATAATACCGACAATGCTAAACTTTTATCGTTATACAATAATAATTTTCCGATATTGGCAATTGGTATGGGTACATTAGGTGCAATTACACGTGTAGCTGCAATAAAACTCGGGGCTCCTTTTACCTTTGTAAGTTGTCAAAATATTGAGGCTACTGCTCCCGGCCAATTGTCCGAAACCGATATGAAAAATATTTTATTATACTTATAACCAGTATTATATAAAACATATATAAAGTTATGATTAAAACCATTTTTCCATCAAAAGTAAATGGTTCGGTTAATGCGCCGGCATCAAAAAGTTATTTTCAAAGGGCAGTTGCCCTTGCTATATTGGCAAAAGGTAAAACGTGCATCAACAACTTGTCCGATAGTAACGATAATTTAGCCGCTATTGATATTGCTGCCAGTTTTGGTTGTATTATTACCCATAGCACAAATAGTTTAACAATTGACTCAACTAACCTTATTGTGCCCGATAATCTTTTTTGTGGCGAAGCTGGATTGGGAATACGCATGTTTACTCCTTTAGCTGCTTTGTTTAACAGTAAAATTGTACTTACTGGCCATGGCTCACTTTTAAACCGTCCGGTTAGTTTTATCGAAAGCCCGTTGCAACAATTAGGCGTAAAAGTTAAAACCAGTAATGGGTTACCACCTGTTAATGTTCAAGGGCCATTAAAAGGTGGCTTTGCCAATGTCGATGGTTCATTAAGCTCGCAGTTTTTAACAGGTTTAATTATTGCTTTGCCAATGGCTAAAGCCGATACTGTATTAAATGTCGATAGTTTAACAAGCATACCTTATATTAATATGACTATTGAAGCTGTAAAAAGCTTTGGTGGAATAATTGAACATACTAATTATAAAGAGTTTAGAATAAAAGGCAACCAAAAATATTTACCCCAAAACTATTTTGTCGAGGGTGATTGGAGCGGAGCCGCAGCAACATTAGTAGCCGGGGCAATAGCCGGACAAACATGTACAATGGTTATAAACCCAAATTCGGCACAGGCCGATGTTAAAATTATTGATGCATTAAGGCTTGCCGGTGCTATTATTAGTTTTGAAAATAACAGCGTTACCGTAAAAACTCCTAAAAGTTTAAAAGCCTTTAATTTTGATGCAACTAATTGCCCCGATTTGTTCCCGGTATTAACAGCTTTAGCTGCTAATTGTAATGGTGTTACTAAAATTAAAGGAGCAAACAGGCTAACACATAAGGAGAGTAACCGCGCTTTAACATTAAAGCATGAGTTTAATAAAGTTGGTATAAGTATTGATTTACAAGATGATATAATGGAAATAAAAGGTGGAAAAATATTATCGGCAACTACATCGTCGCATAACGACCACCGTATAGCAATGGCAATGGCCTTGGCTGCTTTAAATGCCAGTGGCCCGGTTCAAATTGAGCAAGCCGGCAGTGTCGATAAATCGTACCCTGAATTTTATGACCATTTACAAACTTTAGGAGTTAAAATTCAATAAATTAGCAATTTAAAAACAATAATAATAAAATATGAATAGTTTTGGCCGTTTTTTTAGGGTACATATTTTTGGCGAGTCGCATGGTGTAGGCGCAGGTATTACTATTGATGGATGCCCGGCTGGTATTAAAATTGATGATAACGATTTTGAAGCCGATATTGCACGCCGCAGGTCGGGAGCAATTGGCACAACCCCACGCAACGAGGCCGATTTGCCCGAAGTTTTATCGGGCGTTTTTAATGGCCATACTACCGGGGCACCTATTACTATTTTTGTAAAAAATATGAATACCCGCTCGGCCGATTATGCTAACCTTGTTGCATCGCCACGCCCAGGCCATGCCGATTTTACCGGGCGTGTTAAGTTTGGCGGTTTTAACGATTACAGGGGCGGTGGCCATTTTTCGGCTCGCATTACTGTTGCATTAGTTGCCGCCGGAACATTAGCAAAAAAAGTGCTTAAAAATGTTAACATTAACGCTAAAGTTATACAAGCTGGTGGCTCAACCAACATTGACACAGCAGTTGAAAAAGCTGTTGCCCAAAACAACTCAATAGGTGGTATTGTTGAGTGCAATGTTACCGGTTTGCCAGTAGGGCTTGGCGAACCTTTTTGGGACTCGGTTGAATCGCTTATAAGCCATGCAGTTTTTGCTGTCCCGGCAGTTAAAGGTATTGAATTTGGAAGTGGTTTTGATGCTGCAAAAATGACCGGAATACAACATAACGACCCTATTATCGATAATATTGGTACTACCGCAACTAACAACGCCGGAGGTATTAATGGAGGTATTACAAACGGCAACACATTAACATTTAGGGTTGCAATAAAACCAACATCGAGCATTGCATTACCGCAACAAACTATGAACTTTAGTAATAATAAAATTGAAGAGCTTATTGTAAAAGGACGCCACGATGCTTGCGTAGCTTTGCGCGCACCTGTTATTATTGAGGCTGTTACTGCTATTGTTTTGGCCGACTTAATGCTTATTGAGCAAAAAACACCTAAAGTGTTTTAACTAAGTTGAGCGGTTGTTGCAAAGCTAACAAACGCTTAACTTAGGTATATTGGGTCAAAATCGATTGAGCGAATTGCTCAATTCGAATATTAAAGTAAAGTTAAATGCCTGAAAATATTTACACCTATTTAGTAAACCGCTCAATTTGGGTACTAATTATTTACAATTAATATTTTGTCGTAAAAACATGCTTTTAATTATTTTACTATTTTTACACTCGTTTTTTAAACTATGTAATTTAATACCAAATGTACAATAACAGCCATATTATAAAGTGTTTAGTAAATAAAATATTGGCATTGCTGTTTTTTTTGGTTGTTTTGTTTTCAACCTATGCACAAAATGGTGGCATAAAAATAAACTTACCTAAAGATACCCGTGCAGGCAACGAGTTTATTGCAATAATATCGATACCCGAAAACATGCTTGCCGGCATTGCCCGTATCGATATTAAACTGCCCAATGGCTTTGATGCTAAAGCAAAAAAAAACGAAAACGCTACTTTTAAATTTGCCGACCAAAAAGCAAGTTTTCAATGGCTAAAGTATCCCGATAATAAATATATCGAAATATCGTTTAGCGTTACTGTTGCCCCAACTGTCGAAGGTTACTTTATAATACGCGGGCAGGCATCGTACATTAATAATAATCAACCAGTTAAGTTTGATATTATGCCGTCGGTAATAACAGTTTTGCCAGGCGATATGACCGAGATAGAAATTATTAAGCAACAAGAACAAACAAAAATTGAATACGATTATTTTAAAAGCGAAGGTATTGCCTGTATTCGCCAGGTGCCTTATATCGACAATAACGAAATAATTGTAAATGTTTTAGTTAGCAAAGGCGATTTAAACAAATATGGTAAAATTCAGGAGAAAATACCGGTAGGTTATACGGCAGTAAACATTAAAGGCCAAAACGCTATTTTTGTTTTTAACCCAAAACAAAACATTGTTAAATACATGTGGATGAACATGCCCGACAAACCAAAAATTTTAGTATCGTACAAGCTAATTCCCGATAATGGCAATATACTTAACGAACCTTTTATTATTTATGGTACTTTTAGTTATACACAAAACAACATTACCGAGAGCATCGATATACAAGAGCGGGGTATTAATTTAAACGATAATTAGTTTTGTTTTTAAAATGAACCGTATTTTAAAAATTTCAAGCTTTATACTTTTATTAATTATCGGTAACCAGGTTTTTTCGTCCGATACTATCCAAAACAACTTTATACCTAAAATTGAATGGAGCGGTTTTTCGGGCAAACTAATGTACCATCATGCCGAAATGAAACCAATTGGTGCCGGTACTTATTTTGGACAAGAAATAAGGCTCGGTTTTCAAACTACCGGGGCTAAATACTGGCAACAGGCCTATAAATACCCTATTTACGGGTTCGGGTTTTACTCGGGTTATTTTAATAATAAAATTGTTGGTAACCCAATGGCTTTTTTTTCGTTTCTAGAGATGCCTTTTTGGCGGTCGAAAAAACAATATTTAAGCACCAGTTGGGGCATTGGACTTACATTTAATATTAACGAATACGATTCGGTTTTAAACCCGCAAAACATAGCAATTGGCACCGATGCAAACGTATATATCGACTTTTGCTTAATGTATAAACACCAAATAAATAATAAACTTGGTTTAGGTGCGGGGGTTAAGTTTCAACACTTTTCGAACGGCGCGGTACGTTACCCAAACCTTGGAATTAACATGTTAACAGGGCAACTTACCATTAATTATTTATTAACCAATAAACCCGTTTGCTTTTATAAACATCAAAAACCGGTGGCAAATAATAAATACGAGTTTACCATAATGTATGCCGGTGGTATAAAAGCAAAAAGCCAGGACGAAAATAATGTGAGGTATTATAATTCAACCTTGTCGGCAGTTGTAAGCAAACAAACAAGTATTAAACGCAGTTTTGGCTTAGGTATCGATGCTTTTAAAAACGATTTTATTACCGATTTTGTAGACGATACTGTCCAACTATCGGAATTTGACAAAACAAGTTATGCCATTATTGGCTCAACCGATATGATTGTTAATAAATTCAGAATGGCCGTTCAATTAGGTTTTTATGTTTACCGGGCTGTTGATTACAGCATACCTTTTTACGAACGGGTGGCTATGCGCTATTACTTTTTACCCAACATGTTTGCAAACGTATCAATAAAAGCCCATGCGTTTAAAGCACAAAATATTGAGTGGGGTATTGGTTTTACACTATAATTAATACCTTAGTGCCAAAATTTTATAATTTTTTATTAGCAAAAATATGACAAATCGTTTTACACTTACTATGCTGTTTTTATTAATTATATCGGCAGTATTAGGGCAGGTAAATAATGCATTTAAACCAGGCGAAAAGCTTAAATATAATGCATCATACAACATGAAAGGCATTATGACCGATATAGCCGGAATTGACCTCGAAGTTTACGACGTACCGGGCAAAAACGTCCCGGTTAACAGGTTAGTGTTTACAGCTAATACCTATACGTCGTGGGACGGATACGTTAAAGTACGCCACGCTTATCAAACTTTTATCGAAGCTAATACGGTTAAACCGATGCTTATGAAACAAGACTCCGACGTTAAAGGTAACATAACTAAAGCAAAATATACTTTTAAAAGCAAAAGCAACATTGCAAATATCGAGGTAATAAATGGTACTGCACCGGCAATTAAAAAACAATTACCAATAAGTAACAAAACATTCGATATTGTTTCGCTTATTTATTATAGCCGTAACATAAATTTTGGTAAAATTAAACCGGGGCAAAAATTGCCAATATCGGTTTTATTTATGGAGCGTATTTTAAACATTGAACTTAAATATATAGGTAAAGAAACCATAAAAGTTGATAAAATGGGCGCAAAAGAGTGCTACAAAGTTGCCCTTGTACTTGAACATAAATTTATTGTTGAACCTAACGTTACATTTATTTGGTTTACTACCGACAAAAACCAGGTACCGGTTTTAATATCGACAATATTTAAAGAGGGCAAAGCTTTGGTTAAATTGGCTGATTATTCGAACTTAAAATATTAAAACTATGGCAAAAAACACTGTTTTTATTAAAATTATTAATGCTATTGGCCTTTTTGCTGTTATTATTGGTGGCTTTATGGCATTTACACCATTACGCATGTTTGGTTTAATACCATTGTTTTTTGCATTAGCTTTTAGTGCTTTTGCAATTTACAAAGCTACCAAAACCAATGCCCGCACTTGGTTTGCCATTATGGTTTTGGGAGTTGCAGTGTTCTCAATATCGTACTCGGTTGTTACGCGTTTGGTTGAAAAACCTAAAGTTGCAAACGACCAGGAGTTTATCGAAAAAATGGAACAATCGGCACAAGAGGGCTCCGACGAGTTAGACGACCTGCTTGACGAGCTTGAATAATTTTACGACATGGTTTTAAATTTAAACCAAATTGAACTTATTACCGGCGAGCTGGTTTATAAAGCTTTACGTAGCAGTGGCCCGGGTGGCCAAAATGTAAATAAAGTAAGCTCAAAAATTGAACTTAGGTATAATATAGAGCAATCGCAGGTTTTAAACCAAACTCAAAAAGACATAATTTTTACAAAACTTAAAAACCGCATTAATACCGACGGACAATTGGTTTTGGTTAACCAAAATTCGCGTTCGCAGCTTAAAAACAAGATTGAAATAACAGCTTTTTTTATCGATTTAATACAAAATGCACTTACACCACGAATAAAGCGCGTTGCAACAAAGCCTACAAAACTGTCGCTAATAAAAAAAGCCGAATCGAAACGTAAAATGTCCGAAAAAAAATTGTTGCGCCGTAAACCTTTTAACGATTAGTTTTTTTGTATATAATTTTTGCATCGCGGTAAGTTTTTAATCTAAATATACCTTTTGATATTGTGTAACAAACCGAATCGGGCAAATTATAGGGGTAAACAGCTGTTGGTATTTTGTGCATCTCAAATTGCTTATTGTAAATATCGTTTTCAATAAAAACCTCAATATATTTTTCGTTGTTATTATATAGCCAGTGCTCAATTTTATAACATTCGGTATTGGTTTGTATGGTTATGCCAAAATTTATTGCTAAAACTAAACCGGTAATAAGCGGAGCCAAACCAAATATTGTTAAAATTATTTTTAGCTCGGCATATATGCTGTATAGTTTTGGTAAAAAACTATTTGGCAAAAAAAACAAAACCACAGCCAAAAAAGCATAAATACGGCTAATAAACCACCATGTAACTAATGTTTTAAGGCCAAATATTATTATTAGCAATGCCCCGGCAAAAAATATAACTGCCAGTAAACGTACATTATTATTTAGCTTGTTAGTATTTAGTAACTTGCTTTTTTGTGTTTTGTGTTTTATGTTTTGTTGCGGTTGCATTTGCCAAAGTTTTATTAATGTGTTAATTTAGCAAAATTAAGTGAACAATAAATTACAAACTGTCTTTTATAAAACAACCTGCATTATTTATTTATAACTAAGTTGAGCGGTTTGAACAAAGTGAAAAAGAGCTTTACTTAGGTAAAATCGCGATGTATAGTTTGTTGTGTTTTACTAACAAAGTGTATTGAAATACATAAAAAATCTAAATCGATTGAGCGAATAGTTCAATTTGGGTAATATTATATGCGAGGTAACAAAATAACTATTTTTAAAATATAATCACTAAGTTGTAGATATTCAAATGTTTAATTAAAATTTATTATTGTGAAAGTAATTGGAATTAACGGAAGCCCAAATGCAAATGGCAATACTTTTTTGCTAATTAACCAAGTTTTAAAACCGGTAAAGCAGGCAGGTATCGAAACGCAGATATATCAACTTGGAGGTAAACCTGTACATGGTTGCACTGCATGTTTAAAATGCCGCCAGCTTGCCGATAACAAATGCCATATTAAAAACGATGCAATAAACGAGTGTATTGAGCTTATGCTTAGTGCCGATGCAATAATTATTGGTTCGCCTACATATTTTTCGAACGTTACTACCGAGGTAAAAGCCCTTATCGATTGTGCCGGTTATGCTATTCGTGGCGGTTGCAATTTGTTAAAACACAAAATTGGCGCGGCAGTTGTTACTGCAAGGCGGGCCGGCGAGATACATGTTTTTAATTCGATAAACCACTTTTTTTTATTAAACCAAATGTTTGTACCGGGGTCGAATTATTGGAACATTGGGCTTGGTAAAAACCCCGGCGATGTACTTACCGACACCGAGGGCATACAAACAATGGAAACTTTGGGCGAAAATATTGTTTGGCTGCTTAATAAAATTAATACCTGAGTTAAGCGGTTAAAGCGTAGCAAATAAACACTTTACATAGGTATAACCCCGATATAGAGTTTGTTGTGTTTCACTAACCAAGTGTAGTGAAATACTTACAAAAACTAAATTGATTGAGCGAATCGCTCAATTTGGGTAATAATTGAGCAAAACATTGGTTATAATTTTATTAAAACAAAGCTCTGTAAGTTTATAGTTAACTAAAACAATTGTTGGTTTTGCTTTAACGGTTCAACTTAGGTAAAAGTTAGTCAAACTCTTCTTCAAAAAAACGTTTAACTGCACCAATGTAATACTCGCGCCAGCCTTCGTTAATATTTTCGTAAGCATCGGGTGGTACATTGGTGTGGTTTACTTCAACATTGGTACCGGTTTTGTGTTTATGCAGTTTTATTGTGGCTATCGACGGTTGCGCGGTATCGTCAAAATCCCATTGTTGTACAATTGTACTGTTTTCAACAAATTTTAAATTTATGCCGGTAATATCGCCGTCCCAAAGCGAGAAAGCCGAACCCTCAACTGTATCCATAACTGCTGGCGAGTCGCTCCAAAGTTCAATTGTAAAAGGGTTTGTTAAGGCTAAGTAAACCTCGTCGGGTAAAGCCTCAATGTACATGTAAAATTTAATGTCCATAGGTTTTTAAATCAGTCATTAAGTTAAAATACTGCAAATTTATACTACGTAATTCAAGGCCGGTTTCGTCTTTAAAATAAAAAGTCGCGCCCCAATTGTGCTCAACTTTTAAGTACACCGACACTTTATTGTCGATATTAATAATTACACGTGTAATATGTTTACCAACCTGGTCAATATTTTCGACAGTTTTTTTTGCAGGATATTTTTTTGCTAAACGTTTTTGCTCCTGCTCAACCCAGTTTTTTTTCTCGGTTTCGCTCATAACAGCCGGTTTGGGTTTGTCAAAGTTTATTTGTGGTGTAGGTGTAATATTGTTTTCGGGTGTTTTTTGGGTACTTGTAATTGCTGTAACCGACGATGTTTGGGGGGCTTTACGTTGTATTGCAGCCAGTTGTGGTTGTACTGTATCAACAGGCATATTAATACTGTTTTGTTTTTTTATATCGATAGCCATTAACCTTGTTTCGCGGCTCTTTTCAATCCCGGTAATTGTTGTACTGTCAATATCTAAAGGCATATCGTTAATATCAATAACATTAACTGTTTGTACAGTTAAAATTTCGTCTTTAACTTTTTGGGCATCGTTGTACATTTTTTCGGTAGCCTTTTGTTCAACCTGTGTTTGTAAAATTTTTTTTTGGTTGTCGGCCTCTTTTTTACTTAGTTTTTTTGTTTTGCTATCGGGCTGGTTATTTACAATTTGTATAGTGTCGAGTTCTTTTTTTATATAAATAGTTCGTATGTCTTCAATGCGGTAGCGGGGCAGGTTTTCGGCCGGTTTAAGTTTTAATGCCTCGTTGTAAAACATAACGGCATTGCTGTATTGCTTAGCCTCAAAGGCCTGTTTGCCGTTCTGCATAGCTTGTTTATACTGTTGGTCGGTGCTAAAATCTTGCGAAAGCAATGTAAAAGGTATCGACAAAAAAATAATTAGTAGTTTAAAGTAATTAAGCATAACAGTTTATTTGTGCCAAAAGTAAAATTTAAAAACCAGTTTATACCAAAACGGGGCTATTAAAGCTAAATTTTATTTTTGATGCAAAAAAACAATAATTATTTATAATGGCAGTTATTACGGAGTGCTTAGTTAATATTTTTTGAATAACAAAACCAAAAATAAAAGTACATTTGTCGAAACTAATAAAAAGCTGATTTTAGTGAATTACCGATTTTTTTTAATTGCGATTTTTCTTTTTCCTGCAGTATTATTTTCGCAAACTGCAACTGTTTTGGGCAAAGTGGTAAATTATAAAGGCGAACCGCTCGAGTTTGTAAATGTAACAATAAAAG
>CAZJCR010000114.1:1540-12372 GCA_964544385.1 uncultured Bacteroidales bacterium | reverse complement strand
GTTTCGGGCCAATATACCGGTAAAATTAAAGTCGACTGGAACGACACCGGTACCGGCGGGTCGGTGTCGGTTACTGCTGTATCGGCAAACAATAAAACGGCAAATTACTTGCTAACAGTCAATTTTAACGGTACAGCATCATACCCAAAACCCACAATACACAAAAAAGGCAGTATAAATATTTTAATATGTTCGCAACAAAATGCAAACAAATATCAATGGTTTAAAGACGGAAACGAAATTACAGGCACCGACGCCACAAAACAATTCTACCTTGCCCGTCAAAACTTAGGAAAATATTATGTAGGCGTTGGCGATAATGCTGGTTGCTGGTCGTATAGCGATGCATACAACATTACAACAACAAAAAGCTTAAGCATTTACCCAAATCCAACAGCCCAAAATGCAACAATTAGTATCGAGTCTGATTTAACGGGCACGGCATTAATAAAAATTGTCGATTTATTTGGTAAAACAATAAAACAAATTGAGCTTAATAAGCCTGATTATGAATTGATTGAACCTTTAAATGTAAAAAATATCGAAAAAGGTGTTTATGTTATCGAATTAATTATCGATAACCAAAAAATTGACAGCCAACGATTAATAATTAACTACTAAGCAAGCCCAGTTATGAAAACATTTATTACAATAGCTGCATTAATTTTATTAACCGGCGACCTAAATGCGCAAATAATTGACGATGCCAAAAAACAAAAAATTGTTGAATTGCTTAAAAAGTACGAGCTATACAACCAGTTTACTGTCGATGGCAATCAAATAAACGCCGAATATACTCAAAATTTTATCGGGTTGTTCGACGCGTCGGGCGCACAAAGACATTACAACGACCTTGCAGCAAAAAAAAGCGAACAAACCGATTTTAGCTCGGCAATTGAATACATGCAATACGCGGTAAAAAATTATCCTTACGGTATCGATGTAAATTTAAATACCGACCAGCTTAAAGTTATTGGTAAGTTCAAAAATAAACACCAAAAAGGCTATATTGTCGAGGTAAACAAAAAAATTACCGGGCTTTATCTTATTAAAACATTTCACCGGTATTTTGCACCTACATATTTTTTTATTACCGAAACTGTCGACAGCGACAAATCAGTTTTTCTTATTGCCAGTGTACTCGATAAAAGCAACTATAAAAAATATAATGGCAACCAAATTATTAGCGGTGCATATATTGGTTTAAGCGGTGGTTATGGCTCGGCCGGCTTGTTAAACAGTAGCATTAACAACTCAGGCATTTATACCGCCTCAAACGTGCAAACAAAACCATTTTTTAACATCGAGGCATATTATATGTTTACACGCGGGTTTGGTTTAGGTACAGGCATTAGTTTTGGCTCGTACTCAACAATTAACAAAATCGATGCATACTCGCAAGAGTCGTCGTTTACGCAAACCGACATTGACAACGATGTTTATATACCAATTTTCGCGATTAATAATTTTACCGAGCAAATTACAGTTTCGGCAACCGAGATACCTTTTTTATTAAAATTTAGAACCGGTAAAGGCAATACCGCGCTTTATCTCGATTTTGGTGTTATTTACTCATTATACTCAGGCTCAATAGTACTTAACGGTTCAACATCAAAAAAAGGCCGTTACCCCGAGCTTGCAAATGTAATTATCGATAATGTACCCGAGTATGGTTTCGAAGACAATAATTACAATAACAATAATATTGATATGACACTATCGCCATCGGGTTTGGCAGCATACACCTCAATAGGTGTATCGATACCATTATATCAGGGTTTGTTCCTTAAAATAGGGGCAAATGCACGTTATGGCATAACAAATGTTTACGACAAAACCCAACATACTGTCGATTATATAAGCTTAATACAATCGCCCGGAAAAACATCATTATTATCGGCCGTTGGTGAAGTTGGGATATCGTATAATTTTAAAAATTTATATAAAAAATAATTTCGCTATTTGCCTGATATTTACTAACTTTGATACAAACTGTAATTGCAAAAAGGATGAAAAGAAACCTGTTATTTTTAGTTAGTTTACTAATGGCTTTTTCGCTTAAAAGCCAACAAGTATCATTAATTTATTCAACCGATATAGGCAAAAACTGTATCATTAGAGTAAATACCGGAAAAATACACGACAACAAATTCGATGTTGAGTTACAGGTACAATGGGTTTCGAACGATATGAAACCTGTTAAAGACCTTAATTCGGTTGTTGGTTTTAACACCGATAAAATTTTGGTTACACCCAAAAATTACGTTTCATTAGCTACCAACGAAAAAACAATTTCGTTTAACTCAACAAAAAAAATTACTTTTATTGTTGACGAAAAAATTATAACCGACAGCATAAAACTTGAGTTCCCATTTTTTTACGCGGTATCGGCCGATAAAGCAAATATTATAGCCGAACAAACCGAGTTCTCGTTTAAACGGCCTCGTAATTATTACGCAGCAGTTGCACTTATTAAAGCCGATTTGGTTGACAAAACCCCGCCTACACTAACATATATTTTACCCGAGGGTGTTAACGATGGCCTTAAACCAATTGTCAACGTAAACTCAATAACAGTACGTGTTCAATCTTCCGATTATTTTGGTATCAAATCGGTAATAATAAATAATATTCCAGCTACACAAATCGACGATTCGTTGTACGAAACCGATGTCCCATTACGTGCCGGGTACGAGAACAAAGTTGTTGCTATTGTTACCGATTTATCGGGGCATACCGCTCAAAGAGAGTTCTCGGTTGAATGTAGAAAAGCCGATAACAGGCAGAATTTTATGGCCACAAACATGCAACAACAAAACTATAACCAAAATATCGAAATTAAACCGGCCATTATCTCCGATGTCGATACTGCTATTCCGGTTACTGGTTATGTTAACGAAATGCGCTTTGCATTAATTATTGGTAACGAAGATTACACATCGTACCAAACCGGTTTAAAAGCCGAGATGAACGTTGAGTTTGCTTTACGCGATGCCGAAATGTTTGCTGAATACGCAAAAAAAGTTTTAGGCGTGCCCGAAATGAATATAATTCTTGTAAAAAACGGCAAAGTACTCGAGATGCATAAAGCAATTAATAAACTAAACAGCATAATTAAAAACACAAAAGGGCAGGGCGAGTTTTTTGTATTTTATGCAGGCCATGGTTTTCCCGACGAAATTACTAAAGAACCTTACATAATCCCTGTCGATGTTAGTGGTTCCGATTTAGCTTTTGCAATTAAACTCACCGATTTTTATAAAAAACTTAGCGAGTTCCCATCAAAACGCGTTACTGTTTTTATTGATGCATGTTTTAGTGGCGGTGGCCGCGATATGGGGCTTTTAGCTGCACGTGGGGTTACCATTAAACCTAAAGAGAATTTAGTAAACGGTAATATTATTGTTTTCTCGGCAAGTTCGGGCGAACAATCATCATTACCTTATAAAGAAAAAGGCCACGGTATATTTACATACTATCTACTTAAAAAATTGCACGAATCGCAGGGGAACTTATCGTACCACGAACTTTCGGAGTATATAAACAGTACTGTAAGTATTAGGTCGGTTATTATTAACAACAAAGAACAAAACCCCCAAACCAATATTAGCAGCGATGTTGTTGGTACCTGGAAAAGTTGGAAGTTTATAGAGTAAAAAAAATAGTTATTAAAATATTGAAGTAAAAAAGCCGGCATTAAGCCGGCTTTTTTTATCATATGGTTGTACTATTTTTTAAGATACAATTCAACTTGTTTAACTACGTTGTCGGCTGTATAGCCTAATTTTTCGTCTAAAACAGTATAAGGAGCCGAATAACCAAAATGGTTTAAACCAATTGATTTGCCAAGTGGGCCAACCAAACCTTGTAAAGTTGATGGCAAGCCAGCAGTTAAACCTAAAGTTGGAATGTTAACAGGTAAAACACTATTTTGATAATCGGCGGGTTGTTGGCGGAATAATCCTTCCGAAATTGCCGAAACAACTCTTACTTTTATACCTTTTGCACGTAATAATTCGGCACCGGCAACCAAAGTTGCAACCTCCGAACCATTACCAACCAAAATAATATCAGGGTTTTGGCATGCTTCAACAACGTAGGCACCTTTTTTCGATTCTAAAGCCCGTTGGTAAGCTGTTTGCCCATTGTTTGGTAAATCTTTAATATTTTGGCGCGATAAAATAAGCGCGGTTGGTGTTTTGGTGTTTTCCATAGCCATTTGCCATGCAACAGTAGTTTCGTGCACATCGGCAGGGCGTAATGCCAATAAACTTGGTTTTCCCGAGTGGTTGTGCAACTGTTCCATTAAGCGTATTTGTGCCTCTTGTTCAATTGGCTGGTGGGTAGGGCCGTCTTCACCAACACGGAACGCGTCGTGTGTCCAAATGTATTTTACAGGTAACTCCATTAACGATGCCATGCGCACAGCAGGTTTCATGTAATCGGAGAACACGAAGAAAGTGCCGCAGGCAGCAAAAACGCCCTCGTGTGCTGCAATACCATTACAAATTGCAGCTAAAGTTAATTCGGCAACACCGGCTTGTAAAAATTTCCCGCTAAAATCGCCTTTAACAAATGCTTTTGTTTTTTTCAAATAAGCTTCGGTTTTGTCCGAGTCGGCTAAGTCGGCCGATGCTACAATCATATTATCAACCTGGGTAGCTAATAAATCGAGTACTGTAGCCGATGCGGCTCTGGTAGCCTGGCTTTCTTTTTGGGCAATAGCGGCATAGTCAATTTTTGGTGCTTGGCCGCTAATAAAATTGTCGAGTTTTGATGCAAGTGCCGGGTTTTCGTTACGCCATTTTGCTTCAATTTCGTTTAGTTTTTTAACTTCGGCGCGTTTTGCCTCGTGTGCTTGTTTATATAATTCGGCAACTTCGCTAAAAATAACAAATGGGTTTTCGGGGTTACCGCCAAGTTTTGTAATAGTTTTTGCAAACGATGCACCTGCTGCCGATAGTGGCTGGCCATGGGTTTTTGTCTGGCCTTCAAAACTGTCGCCGTTTTCGGTAATGCAACCTTTGCCCATTATTGTTTTTCCAATAATAAGTGTAGGTTTTTGTGTTTCGGCATTGGCTTTTTTAAGAGCATCACGTATTTCGTCGGCATTGTTACCGTTAATTGTAATAACGTTCCAGCCCCATGCTTTGTATTTGGCTTCGGTATCTTCCGATGTTACGGCGCAGGTTTTCGTCGACAATTGTATGTCGTTCGAGTCGTAAAACATAATAAGGTTCGACAGGCCTAAGTGGCCGGCAATACGACCGGCACCCTGCGAAATTTCTTCTTGCACACCGCCATCTGATATGAATGTGTATGTTTTATGTGCCATCCATTCGCCAAAGCGTGCTACTAAAAACCGTTCGGCAATAGCTGCTCCAACAGCCATTGTGTGACCTTGTCCAAGTGGCCCCGATGTGTTTTCGATACCGCGTTTAATGTCGCGTTCGGGATGCCCTGGTGTTACGCTCTCCCATTGACGGAAGTTTGCTAAGTCGTTAAGTGTAAATGTTCCGGTTAAGGCTAATTGCGAGTATAACATTGGCGACATATGCCCTGGGTCAAGAAAAAAGCGGTCGCGAAAAGGCCATGCCCGGTTATCGGGGTCGTAGCGCAAAAATTCGCTGTATAATATGTTTATAAAATCGGCTCCCCCCATGGCTCCGCCCGGGTGCCCCGATTTGGCTTTTTCTACCATCGAAGCCGCTAAAATCCTAATATTATCGGCGGCTTTGTTAGTTGCTGTGTAGTTCATTTTATTTTTATTTTTAAATTATTCAATGATAATTAGTTATAAAATTTTGCGATTTACAAAAATACCTATTATTTATTTACTGCCAACTTGTTTTTATAAATTGTCCAAATTGTAATATTAACTGTAATTATGTCGTAAAAGTACAATTGTAATAATTACAATTAATAATTTAAAATAATATCGAAAAAAAATGAGCGAGAATCGCTCAATTTGGGTTTTATTTATTTCGACATTAGTTTAATAACTGTAATCTCGGGGCGTATGCCAACCCTACCGGGGTAACCAATATTACCAAAGCCACGGTTTACGTATAAATAATGGTTGTTTTGGTTATAAAGCCCTGCCCAGTCGGTATATTTGTATTTTACCGGGCTCCATTTATATCGGCCAAGTTCAAAGCCAAATTGCATTCCATGTGTATGCCCGCTTAGTGTAAGGCCAATATTTTTATTGTAGTTAACAACCTCGGCTTTAAAGTGGGTTGGGTCGTGCGACAATAATATTGTGAACGAGCTATCGGGTATATTTTGCATAGCTGTGTTTAGGTTGCCATATTGTGGAAAAGGGGGCATTCCCCAGTTGCCTACCCCGGCAAGGTATATTGTGTCGTTATTTTTAATAATTGGTACGCACTGGTTGTTTAATATATTTAAACCCATTTGTTTTTTTAGGTTTACTAAAAGCTCCATGTTTTTTGTTTTATCGGTTTGCGATTTCCATCTTACATAGTCGCCGTAATCGTGGTTGCCAAATATCGAGAATTTTCCGTATGGGGCGTTCATTTGCTTTATTATGTCAACATAAGGTATTGCCTCTTCGGCACGGTTGCTAACTATATCGCCTGTAAAAACTATCATATCGGCATTTAGCTGCATTGCTTTATGAAGCCCTTTTTTTACTTTTTTTATATTGTCGAACGAACCTAAATGTAAATCGGAAAATTGTACTATTGTAAACCCGTTAAAACTATCGGGTAAATTGTTACATGGTATTGTTATATTGTGTACTTTGTAATGATATTTGCCAATTATAACCCCAAAATTAAATATCGATAATATAAAAATGCCCCAACATAGCGATATTACGCTCCAAATGTACGAACGCGATAAAAACTCGGCAGGCCTGAATTTTAGCGAGCTTTGCAAAAGCCAAAGGAATATTCGTAAAACATCTTCGGCTAAAAAATTGAGGCTTAGCAGTAGTTTTGTAATTATTATCGAAAAACTAAAACCTATAATAATATTAAGCCATAAAGGTTGGTTTATTATGCCTTTGCTTAGCGATATTGCACTTACAATAATACCAGCCAATGCTAATATGCTTAATATTATATAAATTAAGTTAAATAACCAGGGTGCATTTCGCATTATGTTTGCACGTAGCCCTAAAAAAGTATAAATATCGGTTATAATTAACAGTAATAGTAAAATAATGATTGGTAAAATGCGCATATAAAATTATTTATTATGTTGGTTATCTACTGTAATAATGCTACCTATAATGGTTTCGATTATGTTAATGTCGATAGTTTTGGCGTGTTTTAATGCACGGTTAATTGGTTCGTCCCATTGGTGTGTACTTAGTTTAAATTTTCCCCAGTGAATTGGAACTAAAAATTTGGCATTTATGTCGGCTGCGGTCTGAACGGTTTGTTCGGGCATACCATGTATATAACGCCAGTTTGGGTTGTATTGGCCGCACTCAATAAAAGCTAAATCGAAACTGTTGAATTTGTTGGCAATTTGTTTAAAATGAGTGCCATAGCCGGTATCGCCACTAAAAAAAACACGGGTGTTGTTTTTTTCAATTATCCACGAGCACCATAGGGTTTTGTTGTGGCTGGTAAGGCCGCGACCCGAAAAATGTCTTGCCGGGGCACATGTGAGTTTTAAACCTAAGGTATCGGTAAAACTGTCCCACCAGTCGGCAATAAAAATTTTATTTGCCTGTATGCCCCATTTTAAAAGGTATTTTTCGACACCCAAAGGTACATAAAACTTACATCCGTTTTTAGCAAGTGCTTTTATTGTTTTTTTGTCTAAATGGTCGTAATGGTCGTGCGATATTATTACAATGTCAATTTTTGGCAACATATTAACATTGTAGTTTTGTGTGTATTCAAAGCTCCGGTTTACAAACCATACCGGCGATGCGTAGTTGCTAAAAACAGGGTCGGTAATAATAATTGTGCCGTTTATATTTAGTAATACTGTTGAATGTCCAAACCATGTGTAAGCTACTGGGTTTATGGTATCGGTAAATTTATTGGTTTCGAATTTTTGGGTAATTATTGGTACTGATGGAATTGTGTTTTCAATTTTCCGGGTAAAATCTTTTAATAGCTTAGTGTATTTAACATCGTTGGCCATTGTTTGTGTAGGCTCAATATTTTTAAATTCGCCGTTTTTAAAGTTTAGCGATTTTTTTACTCGTTCGTTTATTGTTTTTCGGGTTATTTTCATTGGCTTGTCAATTTGTATAATAACAAGGTTATAAAGTATTATAATAGGTAGTATGGTTGTTAAAAATTTCATCATTTTGTTTTGTAAAGTAAATGTAAATATAACAAGTTGAGCAATGTAGTTTAAACTAAATATGTTTTAACTTAGCTTTAAATGAAATAAAAAAGTTGAGGTTTGTATCTTGTTTTATACATTTTTATTCCGATAATAAATTTACATAAGGCAAAATTATACGCAATTAGTCAATTTGTTTAATTTGGTTAAACGTTTTAAATTAAGTTATATTGCTATGTTTTTATGTAATTGGCAAGTCAACTATTAACTAAAACATTTTAAAATTATACTTTTGCACAAATAATAATTAAGGTATTGCATTGGTAAATTTTATAAACAACCAAGTTTACTTATTCAGATACCAAAACATAATTTTAATGATAGTTGATATAAACCATAAAGTTTTTGATGCCGTTTCGAAAATTATTACTGCCGAAAACAGACAAGCATTTGTTATTGGTGGCTACGTGCGCGATTTGTTATTAAAAAAAACATCGAAAGATATTGATATTGTTACAGTTGGCAGTGGCATTGAACTTGCCCAAAAAACTGCAGCAATGTTAGGTAAACACATAAAAGTTACCGTGTTTAAAAACTTTGGTACAGCAATGTTTAATTATAATAATGTTGAGGTTGAATTTGTGGGTGCCAGGCGCGAGTCGTACCAAAGGGGGTCGCGCAACCCAATTGTTGAAGACGGAACAATTGAAGACGACCAAAAGCGACGCGATTTTACTATTAACGCACTTGCTATCGACTTGCACCGTGAGCGTTTTGGCCAACTTGTAGACCCGTTTAACGGCCTTGCCGACATGCAAAAAAAAATTATACGTACTCCATTAAACCCCGACATTACTTATAGCGACGACCCATTACGAATGTTACGAGCCATTAGGTTTGCATGTCGTTTGGGTTTTACTATCGAGCCCGAGTCGTTACAAGCTATTGAGCGCAACAGCCAAAGGCTCGAAATAATTTCGGGCGAACGTATTATTGATGAATTTAATAAAATATTGTTAAGCAATAATGCAGTTAATGGTATTAAATTGCTCGACAATACTGGTTTGTTAAAGCAATTTTTGCCCGAGCTTATTGAACTAAAAGGGGTCGACGACTTTGATGGTATTAAACATAAAGATAATTATTATCATACACTCGAGGTTTTAAACAATTTGTGCAATACTACCGACGACTTATGGCTACGCTGGGCTGCACTTTTACACGATATTGGCAAACCGCGCACAAAAAGGTTTACAAAAGGCATAGGTTGGACATTCCATGGCCACGAGTTTGTTGGTAGTAAAATGGTTAGCGGAATATTTAAAAAACTAAAATTACCATTAAACGATAAATTGAAATTTGTTGAAAAAATGGTGTTACTGCACATGCGGCCTATAGTTTTAGCGCAAGACGAGGTTACCGACAGTGCCATACGACGTTTATTGTTTGATGCAGGCGACGATATTGACCAGCTAATGCTACTTTGCGATGCCGATATTACATCAAAAAACCGTCAAAAAGTTGAACGTTATCTTGATAACTATAAATTGGTGCGCAAAAAACTTAAAGAGGTTGAGGAGAAAGACCGGATACGCAACTTTCAGCCTCCGGTTTCGGGCCAGGAGATAATTGAAACTTTTAACCTCCCACCCTGCAAAGCTATTGGCGATATTAAATGTGCTATTAAAGATGCTATTTTAGATGGCGTTATCGAGAATAATTACCAAAGTGCCTATAATTATATGTTGCTGATAGCAAAACAAATGGGCATCGAACCGGTAAAATAAAAAAGCAGGGTGTGTATTAAAACAGCCCTGCTTTTTTTATACTAATATTAGTAAATAGTTAATATCCTAAAAATGGGTATTTATAGTTTTCGTCGGGCAAAAAGTTCTCTTTTATCGACCTTGGCGAAACCCACCGCAATAGGTTAACAGCCGAACCCGCTTTGTCGTTTGTTCCGCTTGCACGGCTACCGCCAAAAGGTTGTTGCCCAACTACTGCGCCTGTTGGCTTGTCGTTAATATAAAAATTACCGGCTGCATGTTTAAGTATATTAAGTGCCTGGTCAACCGCCCATCGGTTTTTCGAAAATATTGAACCGGTTAAACCATAACCCGATGTTTTGTTTACAAGTTTTAAGGTTTCGGTAAACAAAATATCGTTATACAAATAAATGGTAATAACCGGGCCAAAAAGTTCCTGTTCCATAGTCTCGTAATGCGGGTCGGTAGTTAATATTATTGTTGGCTCAATAAAATAGCCGTGGGTCTTGTCGCAGTTGCCTCCCCAAATTATTTTACACGATGCTGATTTTTTTGCCCTATCAATATAACCTTGTAAATTATCGAACGACTCTTCGTCGATTACTGCATTAATAAAGTTACTAAAATCGTCGGGCGGTCCCATTTTTATTGTTGCCAAATCGGTTTTTAGTATATTTTCAATATCGGGCCACATGCTTTGCGGAATGTATGCCCGCGATGCTGCCGAACATTTTTGCCCTTGATATTCAAAGCCGCCACGTAGTATTGCAGTAGCAACCTGTTTGGGGTTTG
>CAZJCR010000114.1:0-1530 GCA_964544385.1 uncultured Bacteroidales bacterium | reverse complement strand
AACTATAAAATTTTTACCGCCTGTTTCGCCAACAATACGCGGGTAGGTTTTATACTTCGATATGTTATTGCCAATGGTTTTCCAAATGTTTTGAAAAACTGCTGTCGAACCGGTAAAATGAACCCCGGCAAGGTCGGGGTGGTTAAGGCAAACCTCCGAAATGTCGCGGCCTGCAGCAAATACCATGTTAATAACGCCATTGGGCAAACCGGCCTCCTCAAGTATTTCCATAATAATATGTGCCGAGTAAATTTGCTTGCCCGACGGTTTCCAAACAACAGTATTGCCCATTAAAGCCGGAGCTGTAGGCAGGTTTCCACCTATCGATGTGAAGTTAAATGGCGATATTGCAAGTACAAACCCTTCGAGTGGGCGTTGTTCGGTTTGGTTCCATATTTGGGGTGTCGACAATGGTTGTTGCTCCATTATTTCGGTCATAAACTTAACATTAAACCTAAAAAAATCGACTAATTCGGCAACAGCATCAATTTCGCTCTGAAAAGGGTTTTTCGATTGTGCAGCCATAGTTGCAGCGTTCATTTTGTACCTATATGGTCCGGCAATCAGGTTTGCAGCTTTTAAAAAAATTGCCGCCCTCTGTTTCCAACACATGTTCTCCCATTCGGGTTTTGCTTGCAAAGCGGCGTCAATGGCCAATTTAATGTCGGCTTTAGAGCCAAGGTGGTAAAAACCAATTTTATGTTTATGGTTATGCGGCAGGGTAATGTTAACAGTGTTACCGGTTTTTACTTTTTCACCACTTATAACCATTGCAATATCAATAACATTGTTGTTAACATCGGCAAGTGCTTTTTCAAGCTTTTCGCGCCCTTCGGTTCCCGGGGCATAGCTTAATACCTGCTCGTTAACCGCAGGTGGTGCTATACTTAAATTTTCCATACAAATAATTTTTAGTTGATAAAATGTGATACCCGATAGTGTTACTACAAATTTATTATCATGGTTTGTTTATAACTAATTAATTAATATGATTTTAGTCAGTACAATGTTTTGGTAGTTATGTTTACAAACATACCATTTGCGAAGCGCGATTGTTACTAAATATTATAATTGTATTTTTGTATCAAATAAAACAATTAAAACTATGTTTACATTAAATAAATATTACGATGGTAACGTGCAGTCGCTGTCGTTTTTACCTTTAGAGGGCAAAGCTACAATTGGCGTTATAGCTCCGGGCGAGTATAGCTTTAATACTAATAACATTGAGTATATGACAGTTATTTCGGGTATTATGCACGTGCGCCTGCCCGGCGATAATAACTGGCGAAGCTATAAACCTTTCGAAACTTTTGTTGTACAAGCCGGAAAAACATTCGACTTTAAAGTTGATGCCGATGTAGCATATAAGTGCTTGTATAAATAATACCTTAGTTGAGTGCTTAAAGTAAAGCGAACAACAGCTTTACTCAGGGTTAACCCCGATTTGAAACTTGTGACCTTTTACAAACGTAGTGCGGCAAAAGGCTTACAAAGTATTTTTCGTGAGCGGAAATCGCTTAATTTGGG
>CAZJCR010000113.1:0-12401 GCA_964544385.1 uncultured Bacteroidales bacterium | reverse complement strand
AACAGAGTTGCGCTGTTTTATTAGATAAAGATAACCCGATAGTTGTTGAATGTCCTTGTTGTGGTTCGGTATATGAGCTTGGCAGTGGTTCGCCAACAAAAAGCCCGACTACTTATGGGTTAAAACAATATAAAACATATTATAACCAAAGCTCGGATATTTTAACTGTTAGCAATTAAAACAAAACCCAAATTGAGCGATTCTCTCAATCGATTTAGACCCAAATTGAGCGATTCTCTCAATCGATTTAGATTTATAAGTATTTCACTGCACTTCGTTGGTGAAATACAACAAACTCTACATCGGGGTTATACCTAAGTAAAGCGTTTATTTGCTATGCTTTAACCGCTTAACTTAGGTAAAAAAAAGAGGCAAAAGCCTCTTTTTTATTAATATCGGTAATGTTCGGGCTTATATGGGCCGTTTTTATTAACTCCAATATAAGCTGCTTGTTCGTCGGAAAGTTTTGTGAGTTTAACCCCTAATTTATCGAGGTGCAGGCGGGCAACCTTTTCGTCGAGTATTTTTGGCAGGGTATAAACTTTTTTATCGTATTTGTTACGGTTTGTGTGTAACTCAATTTGAGCTAAAACCTGATTTGTAAACGATGCTGACATTACAAAGCTTGGATGCCCTGTAGCACAACCTAAGTTTAACAAACGCCCTTCGGCCAACATTAAAATACTATGCCCGTCGGGGAAAGTCCATTTGTCGTACTGAGGTTTAATGTTAGTACGTTTAATGCCGGGAAATCGTGTAAGTTTAGCCATTTCAATTTCGTTATCGAAGTGGCCAATATTTCCAACAATTGCCATATCGCGCATATTTTTCATATGCTCAATTGTAATAATGTTTTTGTTGCCGGTTGTTGTAACAAAAATGTCGGCAGTTTTAACATAATCTTCAACGGTTTTTACTTCGTATCCTTCCATAGCAGCTTGTAGGGCGCAAATAGGGTCAACTTCGGTAATAATAACCCTTGCACCTTGCCCGCGCAACGATTGCGCGCAACCTTTACCCACGTCGCCGTAGCCGCAAACAACAGCAATTTTTCCGGCCAACATAACATCAGATGCACGCATAATACCATCGGTTAACGAGTGGCGGCATCCGTAAAGGTTATCGAATTTTGATTTAGTAACCGAGTCGTTAACATTAAAAGCAGGGAAAGGCAGTTTGCCGGCTTCGGCCATTTGGTAAAGGCGGTGAACGCCGGTTGTAGTTTCTTCGGACACCCCGTTAATGGCGGCGCGCATCCGAGTCCAGCATTTAGGGTCTTGCTCCATTACTTTGCGGCAAAGGTCAAGAAAAACGCACCATTCTTCGCTGTCGGTATCGGGGTTTGCTGTTGGTACAAAACCGGCATCTTCAAATTCGGCACCTTTAACAACTAACATAGTTGCGTCGCCACCGTCGTCGAGAATAAGGTTTGGGCCAGTTCCGTCGGGCCAGCGTAAAGCCATGTTAGTGCACCACCAGTATTCTTCAAGCGTTTCGCCTTTCCAGGCAAAAACAGGTGTACCACAAGGGTTATCAACAGTTCCGTTTTTGCCAACAACAACAGCTGCCGCGGCATGGTCCTGGGTTGAGAATATGTTGCACGAAACCCAACGCACGTCGGCACCGAGTTCAACAAGGGTTTCAATTAAAACAGCTGTTTGTACTGTCATGTGTAGTGAGCCCATAATTTTTGCGCCCGCCAGGGGTTTTTTACCTTTGTACTCGTTGCGCAATGCCATAAGCCCCGGCATTTCAATTTCAGCCAAATCGAGTTCTTTACGCCCCCACTCGGCCAAATTAATATTAGCAATTTTAAAAGCCAGTTTTTGGTTTAATACTTCTGTCATTTTATATTGAATTTTAATTTTACAAAGTTATTTGTTTTCTATCAATTTTACTGTTTCAGTAAAAGTATTGTCAATTTGATGTATAATAGGATAAAAGCCGTTGTTATCGAGTATGTTGCGTGCAATTAAAGCTTTTACCTGTGTGTTAATTATTTTTCCTGATGTTTTTATGTCTTTTGCATCGGGTTTAACCCCGTTTTTTTGGGCAAATTTTACAAATTGACCTAAAATATCCTGGTTTTCGAGATAGTTGTTAATTGAATTAGCATCGGTAAACTGAGCAAGTTTTTTGCGGTTAGCATCGGCATACTCGAAACAAAACTGGTACTCGAGCCCTTTACGGCTAATTACGTTCAGGTATTTTGAGCCGCCGGTTGTGTCAAAAGGAATAAAGTTGTCGGGCATAATTCCGCCGCCGCCGTAAACAACTCGCCCCGATGTTGTGAAGTATTTAACAGTGTCGTCAAGGTGAATGCTGTCTTTTTCGGTAAATTCGCCATTAAGGTAACGGTTTTCAAGGTCGGTAAAATAATCTTCGTCGCTGCCATTAATATAAGGTTTTTGGATACACCTACCGGCCGGGGTGTAATATCGTGCAATAGTAAGCCTCATAGCCGAACCGTCGGCAAACATAACTGGTTCTTGAACAAGGCCTTTGCCAAACGAGCGGCGTCCTATAATAATTCCACGGTCGTTGTCTTGTATTGCCCCGGCAACAATTTCGCTGGCCGATGCTGACCACTCGTCGATAAGAACAGCGAGTTTAATATCGGAGCACGAAGTGCGGCTTGTGGCATAATAACTGGTGCGTGGCCTAACCCTGCCTTGGGTGTACACAATAAGTTTTCCATTGTCTAAAAATTCGTCGGCAATATTAATTGCGGCATCCATATATCCGCCACTGTTACCGCGCAGGTCGAAAATAAGTTTTGTCATACCGCTGGCTTTTAGCATTGCAATAGCCTGTTGAAACTCTTTATAGGTTGTTTTAGCAAACTTTGTAAGTTTAATGTACCCAATTGTTGGTGTAACCATGTACGACACATCGATACTATATAAAGGTATAGCATCGCGGGTTATTGAGAATTTTATTAACTCGGGTTCGTTTTTGCGGGCAATACCAACTTCAACTTTTGTACCTTTTTTGCCTCGTAAAAGGCTCATTACTTTATCGTTATTAATATTTATACCGGCAATTACAGTGTCGTTAACAGTAATAATACGGTCGCCGTCGTGTATGCCAACTTTTTCAGATGGCCCTCCATTAATAACTTTAACAACAATAACGGTATCTTTTTGGATATTAAACTGTACCCCGATGCCGTCGAAATTGCCCTCGAGAGGTTCGTTTGTGGCCTGGAGCTCACTGGCGGGAATGTAAACCGAGTGAGGGTCGAGCTGTTTTAAAACATCGGGCACAATATCTTCAATAACCTTGTCAATGTTTACTGTGTCGACGTATTGGCGTTCGACATAATCGAGCACGGCATTAAGTTTATTAGTGTTTTGTGTACCAACATTTTGCTGGTACTGGTTTTTTTTGCTTATACGTTGTTGTACAAACATGCCTAAAGTAACCGACAAAGCAATTACAACAGGCATTCCGTATTTATTTATTTTATTGGCAACACTCATCGGTTTTGTCATTTAAAAATTCGTTAAAACTATTAACAACAGGCATTTGTACCACATCGACACCGGCGCGTTTAAGCAGTTCTACACCGTCTTGAACGCGGTATTGGTCGGCAAAAACAACCCGTATAATGCCCGATTGTATAATAAGCTTTGCGCACTCGACACAAGGCGACGATGTAACGTACAAAGTAGCACCACGACTACTGTTGTTCGACTGTGCCACTTTAGTAATTGCATTAGCCTCGGCATGTAATACGTAAGGTTTGGTAATATTGTTATCGTCTTCGCAAATATTTTCGAACCCTGCCGGGGTGCCATTATAACCGTCGGAAATTATCATGCGGTCTTTTACAATAAGTGCGCCAACTTTACGTCGTTTGCAATACGAGTTTTGTGCCCATATATAGGCCATTTGCAAGTATCGCAAGTCAAAAGTAAGTTGTTTGTTTTGTGTTTCGGGCAGTTGTGTTTTCATAGTGGTAAGGTTATATAAAAAAACCCTCGGTTACGAGGGTTTTTTAGTACCCAGAGCCGGGATCGAACCGGCACGAGTTTTACCTCACTGGTGTTTGAGACCAGCGCGTCTACCAATTCCGCCATCTGGGCATTTAATTGCAGCGGCAAATATATAATTTTTTTAAAACCAAACCTCGTAAATTTGTTTTTTATTTGGGGTATATAAAATTTATTTATTTTATTGATATTGTGATATTTAAGTTAATTTATTAAATTTTTATAAGGTTCGCTAACAAAATAAAAGTCGTTTGCCGAGTTATTTTTTTGTTGCTGGTTGGCTATTTTCAGGCTGTTGTTTTGTAATAAGCAGGTTTGATAGCCTAACGATTCAAAAAAGGTGATTGCATTTTGGCGGTTCTCATTTCCACTAAGCTCGCTTTGTATTAATGGCATATGCTTTTTTAATGTTTTGGCCATGTTCGAGAAAGCAATATATTCGTAGCCCTCGATATCGCATTTTATAAAGTTTATTTTGTTTAAACCGGCAAATAAAACATCGGGGTTTTTCATGTCAACATCAAAATATTTAACATACTTGTCGGCAGCTGTCGACACTATTTTTGTCATTCCATGGTGCGCTATGCCATCGCGCTCGGGCATGCCCATTTTTACGGTACAATCGGTTTGGCCTAATGCATAAGGCATTAGTTGCAGGTTTTTTATGCCCGAAAGTTTAACATTGTTTGTCCATATTTGGTTAAACATTGGTACTGGTTCAACCGAGTATACTTTACCGTTTATGCCTGTTAATTTCGACATTTGTACCGAGTAATAACCTAAATTTGCACCTATGTCGATACAGGTATCGCCAGGTTTTATAATTTTTTTAAGGTAAAATAGTTCGGGGTATTTTGTTTTTAAAAAGCCGGCGTTTATAAGGTGTATGTATATTTTACTTAAAATTGATAGTGTTTTTTTATAACCAAGTAGTTTAAAAAGTATTTTTCTGATAGTTTTCATTCAATAGGGTATATTTTTATATGCGGGGTTAATCGTTAACTTCTTCAAAATCGACATACTCGCCGTCGGTTTTGCTAAACTTTTTTTTATTTTTAACAGTGTTTTTTATTGTAACATTACCTTGTGGCCCATGGTAGCTGTTACCACTATTGTAATTGCTGTTTTGCGATGCTATCCGTTTTATAAAATACCTGAAGAGAATCCTTAATAAAAATCCTAAAAAATAAACTATCAGTAAAAAAATTAAAATAAAACGTATCATAACTTAATGCAAATTAATAATATATGGTAAACTGTTAAGTGTTATAAATATTGTGCCATAACCATACAAACAAATGTTGCGGTATAAAAAACTGCCGATAAATAATCGGGATATAGTGTGCGCAGTTTTGTTTTTCGCAGGCCGTATAAGTAGCCTGCTAATATTGCCATGGCAAAAATAATTATTGTTACAAATATACTTTTAACTGACAAAATTGCTACACCGGCCCATAAACCGGCAATTAAGGCATTTATTGCGTTAACTACCGACAGGGTAATTAAACCTTTGTTTTGAGTTGGGTTTATCAGCTGTTTTAACTTTGCAAATTTTACTCCGCTGTAAATATGTTTAATTGCTAAAACAAGCAACACGCTTTGGGCATACCAAAAAGCCTGTTGGTTAACAAAACCTAATAGTAAAAGCCCGGCAAAATAACCGGTTAAAACAGCTGCAATATTAACAGTTATTAAAATAAATGTTGTTTTAATTAAAGTTTTAAACCTGAAACCCGGTTCAAAAAAAGCAGTAACATAACTAATATTAAACAGCCCGGTTGATAATGCCAACGAAACCAGAATAGCGTAAACAAATGTCATATTATTGTAATTTGTAATTATAAAGATACTGGTTGTCGCCGCCAACAATCAGGTTAAACTTATCGGAGCCCTGTTCAATTAAGCCAATGCTAAACCGGGTTTTTCCGGGCAACGGAAAACCATGTTCAATTTGGCCGTTACTGTTGAATAAATAAATTTTACTATTTGCCGCGTGCGTTATGCCAGTTAAAACTTTTTTTGACGAAAATTTATAGAACGATGGCCTATGTGTTATAGGGCTGTCGAACGAATATTTGAAGAGTAAATTGCCTGACAAGTCGTAAACTTCGAGCATGTTTTTATCGACAAAAATAAAGTCGGGGGCACCATTACCGGTTATGTCCTGGCAATCGAAAAAATGGTTTGCTGTAAATTTTTTAATTTCTTTGGTTTCAACCCTTCCGTCAAAATAAATATAATGTACAATGCCCGATGTGTCGGTTCGTACAAGGCGCGATGGCCGCGACTGGTTGCCAGCCTGGTAAATAAATGTGTTATTAGCCGATGGGTTGAACCGCTTTTGTGGTTTAACCCTGTCGGAGCCGCGACGGTCGAGTATGTATACGCGGTACTCGTCGGTAACTACCAAATAGTCTTTATTATTATTACGGAAATACTCAACCGGGGCAATTATTTTATTGTCGGTACCGGTAAAGCCAAACCCTGTAACAACCTGTCCATTAATATTGTAAGCAACTATTTGGTTATTGGTAAGGCCAATAAATATGCGGTAATCTTTACGGTTTTCGTAATCGAAAAGCGACAATGGCACATTTGCCGGGCTTGGTAAAGTAATAGGGTATTTTTCGACATAATTGCCATTACGGTCGATAAGGTGAAGTTTATTATTTGTGTTAAACAAAAACTGTAGTTTTCCATTTTTATAGCAATCAACCTGATAAACTTCGCCCAAAATTTGCCCGTCGATTTTTTGTTGCCAAATAATACGGCCGGTATTGTTAATTAAATAAATGTTGTTTTTAAGGTCCTGAACAAATATTTCTTTTTCGCCTGTAACGTGGTTATTAACAATTGCTGGTTTAAAAGTTATGAGCGTATCGAGCCTTGTTTCCCACTCGGTTGCCTCCTTTTTGTTGCTGGTTGGTTGGTATCGAAATAAAATATTGCCATACATAAATTGGTTTTCGTTGGCAAATTGTAACGCAATTCCATAATAGTTATTTATTGCGTTTTTATTGATATTATAAATTTTTAGTGCTTTTTGCGACAAATTTTTGTTAAACCAAACGCTGTTTGTAGCTAACGATGTAAAATGGTATATATTCGATTTTACTGTAAGATAATCGGAAAAGCGGTTGTAATTAACGTCGTACTTTATAGTTTTTTGCAAAACATTTTGATAAATAAAATTGGTTAAACCTTTATAGCTGTCGGCAAAAACTATGTACTCGTTATAAGCTGTAACATAATTAGCACTACAACTATTAAACCATGGCCCAAAAAACAACGATGGGAATTGGCTAAATGGCATTTTAAAAGTTTGAAAAACAGTTTCATTGTCGAGCTTGTACTCTTTTTGGATATTAAGTATTGACCATTGGTTTTTAAGCGTGTAAAAACTAAATATTGCCGACAAAAATTCAACAGCATCGCGATTACCTTTTGTTTTTAGCAAAAAAAATGTTTGCCCGTCGATATTTGTAATTTGAACCGCCTCGTTATTAAATAATTGTTCAAGTTTTGCAATGGCATCAACACCAAAAGTATTGCTAATAATATTGTTTGCATTTGCAAAGTATTTTTCGTTGCCGTTATTGTTTAAAAAGGCCTGCAAGTTTGCGCGGTAAGTACCAATATTTGACACCCCGAAAGCGGTAAACGAACTTGCCATAGCAGGAACTACCGACTGGAATTGCATTGTAACCGGCTGTTGCCCGCTAAATAAACCGGCTAATGTTGTCGATAGTTGGTTGTTTATTGAAAAGCCATTTATTAAAACCGTGCGGTTTTTTATGTTAATATCGTAAACCGACCATTGCGCTAACCTGTTATTTTTTATTTGTTGAGTAAACTGGTTACTAAAAACTACCGGGGCATATTGGGCAAGTTTTTGGTGCTGAATAAACAAGTGTGCATTGGCATGCACCCCGGCTGTATTAATTATTTTAGCAAGCTCGGGGTTAGTATTAATGCCATTGCCAATTGTAATTGAATTATGTGCAAGTTTTAGCAAATTATTGGAACGCGAAATTATTAACAGCCCTTGCTCAAATGTTGCATATAAACTATCGTGAGCGGTGGTATCGGGAACAAACGAATAAAGCATCATTTTTTGCGGGTTAGTAAGGTTGGTTTTACCAAAACCCTCGAGCAGCCTTGTAAATAATTTTATACAGTTTTTTGCATTGTAGTTGCTGCCCATTTCAACTAAAATAAGCGGTTCAAAAGCACCCGCCTGGTTTTGATGCAACGATACAAATATTTGCTTGTCGGTTATTAATCCCGATAAATCGGCATTGGTTTTTATTATCGAATCAACTGTAATTAAATTGTTGCAAAAAGTGTTAAAACTGCCAATTTTTTTTAGGCCGTTCCAAAAATCGTTACCACTGTTAAGGCTGGCAAGTAGTGTTGCCGGTGTATTAACCCGTACTATAACAGCACTGTTTTGGGGTATTGCATTTAATGCCGATATGTTTGACAATTGACGCGATTTTAAGAAATAATATAACCCGCCAATTGCCGAAACAAATATCAGTATAAAAATAATTATTGAAATTTTGCGACCCATGTTTTTTACTTTATAGCTCAAAAATAAAAATTATATTAACAATAACCCAAATTGCTCTAATTACTCAATTAGCGTGTTATTACAATAGGTTTAGATGTTATATTATTATCGGTTTTAAATGTCAACAAGTACAAGCCTTTTTCGATATTAAGGTTTTGCAAATTAATAGTGTGTTGGTTATCGCCGGTTTTGGCTAAAATGTTTTTAACGTGTAGCGTTTTACCGTCGATTGACAATAAACGTATCTCAACATTTTGGTTTTTACCAATTGAAAACGAAACATTAACTACATTATTGGCCGGGTTTGGATAAACATTTAAACCGGTTTTTTGCCAATAGTTAATATCCTCGATAACAGGTTCGCCAATTTTCAGGTTGTCGATATATAAATAATTTCCCGACAAGCTTTTCATCTCGAATTTTAAGAGCAAGTGCGAAATACTACCTAAAAAATCGGTTTTTATAACATCGGTTCGCCATTGGTTTTCGGTTGGGATAAAAGCTGCAGTAACCGGTTCGCTGTTATTTGTAATTAACGATACCCCCGATTTTGCATACCTGCGTATCCATGTTTTGCCACAATCTTTCGACAGGTAAACCCTTAATTCATCGTTCGACACATCGGATGTACGTTTTGCAAAAGCAACATCGAACGATATTGTACCAGGGTTGCCCAATGTTGTAAGGTCGATATTTGGTGTAATAATACTATTTGTAAGCCCATCGGGGTTTTGGTTGTTAATGCGCAACATTGTATTGGTATCAATAACAAATGTTTCCCAATTGTTATTGCCCGAATTAATAACAGTCCAGGCTTTTTCAACATTATCGCCAAAAAACGGGAACCCCTCGTAGTTCATTGTATAAAGTACCGGGGCTTTTAAGCCCGATTTTATATCGATAATATTAATTATGTTAGTGTGTTCAATTGTGTTTTCGCCTGTAGCGTTCGACACGGTAAGCTTAACACTATATTTTCCCGGAGTATTATAAGTAACAACAGGGTTTTGTTGTGTCGATATTTGTGGTTCGCCGCCTTCGAAAACCCACTCCCAGTTATCGGCCGGGCCGCCCCACGAGTAATCGTTAAATTGTATTGCCGAACCCGGGCACATTGATGGAAAAATATGGCCAAAATCGGCAACCGGGGCGCACACCACGGGCGTAAAACCGTCGGCAACACCTGTTGCCTCAAGGTTTTGCTGCGAACATAAATTATTACGGCCGCTAACCGACGAGTTAAGCGCGGCTCTCATTCTAAGGGTTTGGCCGTGTGTAAACATGGCATCGCATGTTGAGTAATCCATAATATTCTGTACATTGTCGAGCGACCCACATGTAACCTGTGCTAAATTGCAATTTTGGTCGACACCACTTGTAAGCGGGGTATCGTCAACGCCATCGTCCATATTACAATTTGATGCCAGGCCAGGTTCGTTCGAGTTTCCCCAAGGGTGCATAAGGTTTAGATAGTGG
This sequence comes from uncultured Bacteroidales bacterium, assembly GCA_964544385.1. Taxonomy (GTDB): domain Bacteria; phylum Bacteroidota; class Bacteroidia; order Bacteroidales; family SZUA-534; genus CAZJCR01. The sequence goes on along the minus strand of CAZJCR010000113.1, from coordinate 2,357 downwards.
CCTATTTCGTGCCCCAAAGTATGCCCGCTGCCAACATAGGTATAAATACTGACAACACCGTCGAGAGCTTTGCTAATGCCAGGGTAGTGCGACCACGCGGCTGCTCCCGATTCAATTGAATTAACTGTCCAAACATTTAAGTATTTTGCAGGGTCCCAGTTTTTAATGGTGTATTTAAGCGCGTTTGAAGCATTATAAGTAAGCTCGGTAGTATAATACATAATACCGTCGGTGGGGTTACCGTCGGGGTCAATTTTGGCAAGCCTGAATTCAAAATTCGCGTTGCCAATAATGCCGCGAAACTCGTTTATAACCTGACCAAGGTCGGTATTTTGCGCCGAATAATCGAGGTTAAGGTTAGCTACCGCGTTTTCGATATACTGTTTTGAAAGCCGCTCGTTACCGTATTGATGAAGAACATGAAAAACTATTGGTATAATAATTTTATCGTTGTCGCGGTTTTTTGATAACATGTATTGGCTGGTAAACTTTTCGAGAGCCTGGCGCCGCTCAATAATTGACGGGTCGTTGGCAACCTCAATTGAGTCGAAATAATTAATTCCGCATGTAAAACTTTGCGAAAAAGTATTTATACTAAAAAGTATAAAAATAAAAATAGTAGTAAAACGAAACATAATTGTGATAATTTATTGTTTATAAGGATAATCGATGTTGTAATGAAGCCCGAGGCTTTCCTGGCGGTCTTGGGCGTTACGGATAATAAGATACCCAACGTTAATAAGGTTGCGCAACTCGCAAAGTTGCTGGCTAAGAGTTGATTTTCGGAAAAGAGTCTCGGTTTCTTTGTGTATTATCTCGAGTCTGTTCATGGCTCGCTGTAACCTAAGGTTAGAGCGCACAATTCCCACGTAATTGCTCATAATAGCCTGCATTTCGCGATAGTTTTGAGTAATAAGGATCATCTCCTCGGGGTGCGAAGTTCCTTTAAAGTCCCATTCGGGAATATTGCGGTTAAAATCGGTATCGGTAATATGTTTAACAGTATGCTGGGCTGCCCGGTGGCTGTATACCAGAGCCTCGCTCAATGAGTTTGATGCCAGGCGGTTTGCCCCGTGTAACCCGGTTGACGAAACCTCGCCCGATGCATAAAGGTTTTTAATGCTTGTTTGTCCGTTGGTATCGACTTTAATGCCGCCGCATTGGTAATGGGCTGCAGGAATTACTGGTATCATGTCTTTCGATATATCGATACCAATAGTTTTACATTTAGCAGCAATATTGGGGAAATGGTCTTTAAGTTTTTTTTCGTCAAGATTCCGGCAATCGAGGTAAACGTGGTCCGAGCCCGATATTTTCATCTCGTTATCAATAGCTCGTGCCACAATGTCGCGTGGTGCAAGGCTTTCGCGATAATCGTATTTTTGCATAAATTTTTCGCCCTTAACGTCGCGCAAAATACCACCAAAACCTCGTACAGCCTCCGATATAAGCGATGCAGGGCGTTCGCCGGGGTTATATAATGCTGTTGGGTGAAACTGGAAAAATTCCATGTTTTCGATAGTACCTTTTGCGCGATAAACCATTGCCAGTCCGTCGCCGGTAGCAACAACCGGGTTTGTTGTTGTTTGGTATACATTACCCGAACCGCCGGTAGCAATAAGGGTTTTTTTGGCTAAAAAGGCATCAACCATGTTTGTATCGAGGTTAAGTACATAAGCCCCGTAACATTCGGTATCGGTGCTGGTGCGTTTAACAACTTTGCCTAAATGGTGTTGTGTAAGAATTTCGACTGCAAAGTGTTTTTCGAAAACTGATATATTAGGGTGGTTACAAACATGTTTTACAAGCACCTGTTGAATTTCGTAACCAGTGTTGTCTTTGTGGTGTAAAATACGTTTTTCGGAGTGTCCCCCTTCGCGTGCAAGGTCGTATCCGCCAGTTTCGTCGCGGTCAAAACTGGCACCAAGGTTAATAAGGTCTTTAATACGGTCGGGAGCCTCGCTAACCACCATTCGTATTACATCTTTGTTTGCAAATTTGTCGCTGGCAATATAAGTGTCTTCAATATGTTTCTCGTAGTTATCGGTTTCGGAAAAAACCGCGGCAACACCACCTTGAGCCAACGATGTGTTAGTATTGTCGATACACGATTTTACTATTATTGCTACTTTGCCGTAATCTGCAACTTTTAATGCAAATGTAAGGCCTGCTACCCCACTGCCAATTACTAAAAAATCGAATTCGCGTTTCATATTTTAATTTTTATTTTTAAATCGAAAGCCAATTTAACAACCATGAATAATCACCTTTGCGTGTAATATTTTTTCATAGATGTTTTGTTATATTTTTATTATGTTTTTTACCTTTTACCAATACCCTGTTTTGTTTGCAATTTA
>CAZJCR010000112.1:0-12546 GCA_964544385.1 uncultured Bacteroidales bacterium | reverse complement strand
CACGCTTATAAACCATAATTGCAGCGCGTTTACAGCCAACTGGGTAAGTTTTGAGAACTCAATCGACCCAAAAAACATTATGATACCAATTTCGGTACAACCAAAAGATATTAACGACCACTTTTTAGTTTCGGGGCCTATGGTAGCAACCGATTCGGTTCATGTTTTCCCATCGTTTTTATCGCCACGTAAATTATACAGCAATGTTCCGGTTATTACTGCCGACGGTTTTTTAAGGTATAATAAAAAAGATAAACGCTACGAAATAGCATCGGCACATAAACTTGCCAACAACGATACAACCGGCAATATGCTGTCGTTACACAGTAATTTTTGTATACTTTACGGTGAGGGCGATATTAACTTAACCACCGACTTAGGCCAATTTAAAACCGTTACAAAAGGCAATGCCCTTTACGACCTGCCCAACGACAAACTGACACTCGATTTACTTATGACAGTCGATTTTTTCTTTCCCGAAAAAGCAATACAGTTTGTTGCCGACACACTTACTAAACTTACCGGGCTCAAACCGCTGGGGTTGTTACATAAAAATTTTATTAAAAATGTTAACCAGCTATTGCCATATACCGAGGCCGACCAAATGCTCAAAGAACAAAAAATATTTGGCTCGGTAAAAAAATTACCCGAATTATTATCGACAACATTTGTTTTTTCGGATTTAAACATGCGATGGGACAAAAACCAACGCTCGTGGATATCGACCGGCGACCTTGGTATTTTAAATATTGCCGGTACACAAATAAACCGAAAAGTAAAAGGAGTTATTGAAGTTCAGCGGCGCCGCAGTGGCGACAGCTTTACACTTTACATTGAAATTGCCGAAAACCATTGGTACTTTTTTAACTATAAACGCGGTTTAATGCAGGCATACTCGACCGAGGCCGGATTTAACACAATTATTGCCGATATTAAGGGCACCGACCGCAAAATGAAAATTGAAAAAGGACAACAATCATTTGTTTTCTTTTTGTCGAACACTAAAAAACGAAACGACTTTTTAAAACGTATTAAAGGCGATACAACTGGCGATGATATTGAAAACGCCGATGAACTTACACCCGAAGAACAAGAAATGTACGAATACGAAGAGTTTGAATAAATACTATATTTTAATTATTACGCAAATACAAAATTTGAACAGTAGAATAATAAAATATACAGGCTATTTAAATACTAATTAAAAATAAACAGATGAAACTTATTAAATACAATTTAATAATAATATTGTTAATTGTAAACAACTGTATTATTATAGCCCAGCAAAACACTAACAATAGCGGGCAAACGATGGTACTTAATGAGCTTGTTAACCAAAAAAACACTATCCACCAAATAAACTCGTGGCCATTAGTTTACGAATTTGGCGAAAACTCGAACATACTTTTTGCCGAAGCTGTTGAATATAAAAGCAATAACCCAAATTTAAACTTAAAAGGAGTGCGGTTTACCATAAAGCAAAATAACACCATTAACAACGATTTTACCCAACAATATTGCACAACCTACATTGATTATGCTAATTACCCGCAAATACAACTTGTTATAAAACAATTTATATCGGCATACCAAAACTATAAAAACACTAAGCAATATGGCAGTATGCTGTACATAACCGATATTGGCATTACATTTGGGTTCCATATTAATAAAAACAACAGCATTTCATTCATAATTATCGAAAATAACGGCATAAAAGCCCGGTTCAACTATATTAACAACATAGGGCATTTTTATAGTATGCTCGACAAACAGTTCGAAATTGCATCGGAATTTTTATACCTGCCCCAAAACGCCAACAAACTTAAAAAAGTTAAAAAAACATATAAACCTGCTAACGACGTAAATATTGATAACATTTAGTTACTTTTTATGATTGAACCCCAAATGCAAGTTACAGTTTTTTGGTTCCGCTCCGATTTGCGCCTTAACAACAACCATGGCCTTTTTAATGCCCTTACAAACACCAATAAGGTGCTGCCACTTTATATTTTCGATACTAATATTTTTACCCGGCTTAATAACAATAACCAAATTAACATAATAAAAACCGCGCTCAAAAACATAAATATTGAACTGCAAAATTATAACTCAACAATGCTTGTTTTACACGATAGCCCTGCCCAAGCTTTTGTAAATATTTGCAAGCATTACAATGTTACAAAGGTTATTGCCAATGCCGAGTACGAGCCATACACAATAGCCCGCGATGCTGAAATAAAAAAATACCTTGAAACCCAAAACATTATTTTCGAAGTTTTTGATGATAAAATTATTTTTAACCACAGCCAAATATTAAAACCCGACACAACACCCTACACAATATTTACACCTTACTCAAAAAAATGGCTGCAAAAACTATCGGGGCACACAATTATTAATTACAGCTCCGAAAAATTGCTGGGCAACTTTATAAAAACAAAATTATATAGTTTACCCGGCACAATAAACATAAACATAACTACCATTAACAATGTAAACCTTTACTCGTTACCAAACACCGCAACAATAACAAACTACCACAAAACCCGCGACATACCTTACTTAAACCAAACAAGCTTTATGAGCATACCACTTAAATATGGCACCATAAGCATACGCGAGCTTGTACAAATAGCAACAAAACTTAACCATGTTTGGCTTAACGAACTTATTTGGCGCGAGTTTTTTATAATGATATTATTTTATTACCCCAAAGTTGTAACCAACAGCTTTAAACCTAAATACGACAATATTAACTGGCTTAACAATTCCGAAAATTTTAACAGTTGGAGCAATGGTAAAACCGGTTATCCGTTTGTTGATGCTGCTATGAACCAGCTTAACCAAACCGGCTTTATGCACAACCGTACACGCATGGTTACTGCAAGTTTTTTAACTAAACATTTACTTATTGACTGGCGTTTGGGCGAAGCTTATTTTGCCCAAAAACTTACCGACTACGACCTGGCCGCAAACAACGGCAACTGGCAATGGGCAGCAGGTTGTGGTTGCGATGCTGTTCCTTATTTCAGGGTTTTTAACCCAACTTTACAGCAACAAAAATTCGACCCCAACATGCTTTACATAAAAAAATACATCAGCAATTTTAATCCAAACAATTACATAAAACCAATTGTCGACCATAATTATGCTCGCCAACGAGCAATTGACGCCTATAAAAAAGCATTAACATAGTTTTATCAAAATTGGTACATTAGCCCAACCAATTCAAACGTTGTAATCGGTTATTTTTAAGTGGTTTAAAACTCAAAAAAAACATATATTAATAAGCTAAACAGTTTTATACCAAACATTCATGCTCTCAATTTTACCGGCAATATGGGTATTATTGGTTAAAGTGCCCGAGTATTTATACCCTAAATTATAAAATGTTTTGTTCATTGGTATTGAGTGCAATCGGGCAATTGTATAAAAAGTTTTATAACCTAAGCTTTTTAAAATATTTTGCATACTTAAAAGTAAACTGTAAGCAATGCCCTTGCCACGGTATTGTGGCAAAACAGCAAAATCGGTCATCTCGGCATTTTTATATTTTAAACAGCACTCGGCCGAACTTACAGCAATTAAGTTGTTATTATAAAATGCCCCAAAATATTTTGTACCATCGGTTTTCATACTATTATATATAAACTGGGCATCAAAAATTGGAAATGGGTACGACTCAAAAACCTGTTTAAATACCCATATAATTTTATCGATATAAGTATGGTCGAGTTCAATAATATTTGTAAACCCGTTATTTATGTTTTTTAACGATGGCGGGTTTACAAATATCTTACTAAAAACTGCGAGCTGTTCAATTTCGGGCTTAGCACGGTTATTATCAAAATATTTAACCATAAAAAAAGCATCATCAATACCATTATAAAACCCCGGTATAACAGCCTCGATACTATAATTATTGCAAATAAAACTGGTAACATAAGGGGCACCAACCTTAACAAAAAGTTTTGTATAATTATTATCGGCAGCAAGCCTGTCAATATAATCAATAATATGCGGAAAATCGGCCGGGTGCAGGTCCATTAAATATACACGGCTACTTTTAGGGCAATGCCATATTTTCGATTTAGCAATAAATTCCATAATTAAATATTTTCGTTACTGTCGTTACGTCTTTTATGTCGTTCGTTGCTTGCCGGTATCAACGAAATTGTTTCGTCGTAATCGGCCAGTAAACGTTCAATACCAATTGGGTCAATCTCTTCGCTGTCGCCAAGCACTAATTCGAGGTTACAGTTTTTACAGTCGCGGTTACAAAAGGTTGGTTCGTAACTGTCGGGTTCCTGGTACGATGTAATAACGCCCTCGTAATTGCGCAAAATTACTTTGTTAACGCTCCACGAAATAAGATAATTTGGCATAACCGGAATTTTGCCACCGCCACCTGGTGCATCAATAACATAAGTAGGCACAGCAAACCCGCTTGTATGCCCAATAAGGCTTTCCATTATCTCGATACCTTTGCCCACCGGTGTTCTAAAATGAGCCAGCCCTTCCGACAAATCGCATTGGTATAAGTAATAAGGCCTAACCCGGTTCATAACCAGTTTATGAACAAGTTCTTTCATAATACGCGGGCAGTCGTTAACATCGGCAAGTAAAACGCTTTGGTTACCAAGCGATATACCAGCATCGGCAAGTTTTGCCAAAGCCTGCCTTGCCGACTTTGTTATTTCGCGCGGGTGGTTAAAGTGCGTGTTTATCCAAAGCGGGTGGTGTTTTTTTAGCACATTTACCAAGTCGTCGGTAATGCGGTAAGGTAATACAACCGGAGTGCGCGTACCAATACGTATAACCTGTACATGCGGAATCGCGCGTAATTCGGTTAAAATCCAGTCAATATAGCTGTCGGATAACAGAAACGGGTCACCGCCCGATAAAAGAACGTCGCGCACCATTGGCGAGTTTTTTATATATTCAATACCTTGTTTAACCTGTTCGCGGTCGGGTATCGAGTCAACGTCGCCAACCTTTCGTTTACGTGTACAATGCCTGCAATACATTGCGCAAACGTTGCTCACTAAAAACAAAACACGGTCGGGGTAGCGGTGTGTAATCCCGGGCACGGGGCTGTCGTTGTCCTCGCCAAGCGGGTCGTGCATGTCGCAATTCGATATTATAAGCTCGCGCGGGTCTAAAAACGATTGCTTATAAACCGGGTCGTTTTTATAGTTATCTTTTTTTATTAACGATAAATAATATGGTGTTATCGATAAAGGGAATTTGTCTTTTGTTTTGTTTAGTTCTATTTTTTCCTCGTCGGTAAATTTAATACCTGTTAATAGCTCAAATTTTTCGATAGTTTTAACAGAGTTTTTCACGTGCCATTTCCAATCGTTCCACTTAGTAATAGTTGGGTCAGGGTCAATTCTTTGCGAGATTTGCTGCTGATGGTTTGTGTAAATTTTTTCCATGATTATTTTTTTTGTTCGGGTTTTATAAAAAACCCGATAGATTAAAAACCGGGCAAAATGCCCATAACGCCCCTATATTTTAACGTAAGTTTTGTATTTTTTTATTAAGTGGGGCAAATGCAGTTGTTAAATACTGCAACAGCACTTTTACTAAGTGCTTTATATAAATGATGCCACAAATATAGGCATTTTTTGTGGTTTATAAAAACCGATGTAATATGTAGCTGTATATTAGCTTATTACAATACACAAAAAAAATAATTATGTTACAATAATATGTACTACTAAAGTACAATTACCACATATGGCGACAATGGTAATGCCCTGTATATTGACACAATATCGGTAGCCGAGAGTTTTAGTTCAATTGTTGGGCTGTATTTTGGGACATTTAGTTTTAAAACCGATTTTAAATTATTAATAAAACAATTACGCTGTTGTTGTTTTTTAATTTTTTTAAAAACTTTTTTACTGGCGTTAGTATTATTTTGGTCTTGTTCAAAAATAAGTTTTATATCGTGTGTAAGTGTAAATATTGCAAAAGCCGGGTCAATAGCAGTGGTATCGGGCTTATGTATTGAGTTGTTTGCCTCGGCAGTATCTTTTGGGGCTTTTTTATAAATAATAGGTTCTTTTTGTATAGTAGCTATTGTGTTACTAATTTTTAAAGGAACCGAAAATATTTTATTGTACGCGGCCATATTTATGGCATTAAGAACACCATCGGTATATATACCGGTAATTTTAGCTTTGTGTATTGTTAAACCATTTAAAATCAAACAAACCGAACTGTCGGTAATATTAATAAACATGCTAATTGAATCGCTTAAAACAGTTTTGGCAGCAGCATCGTAAAATGCTTTTTGTTTAATAAGGCCGGTAAGTTCGTTGTTAAAACAATCAATTCCGTTTGTGGCCATATAAACGGTATCGAACAAAGCTAAATTATTTAACTGGCCAATTTTATTTTTCATCGATTTATGAACTATAAAATAATAGCCAACCACTATAAGTGCCGGGATTAAAAAAAATAGTACTAATTTTTTATTTAACATTATTATAAACAATATATTAATAAATATACACTTTCGAACCTAAAGCCAACGAGTAGTAAACCAGCTCAAGGTCTTTATCGGCAAGCCTTATGCAGCCGTGAGTTACAGGCAACCCTAACGACCTTTGATATAGGGTGCCATGAATTAAATAACCATTGCCAAGGCTAAGCGCATAATCGCCAAGTACGCCGTACTCGTAACGCGAGTGATGATAAGGTGCGGGTACCGGCAGTCCCTCTTCAATAAAAGCCCAGTCGGGTTTTCGCCAAACAGGCTGTGTTGTTTTGCCGAGTATTGTAAAAACTCCTTTCGGGGTTTTAAATATCCATTTTTGGTTTTTATTATCCTCGAGCAAAATATAACTGCCAGTTGAGCATTTACCGCTATTTGCAAGCTTTTTATTTTTATATAAATAGTAAGTATTTGAAAATGTGTTTATAACTAAATAATTACCTTTAGGTTGTATACGGTTTAGATATTTGCTTTTTTTATCAATATAGCTATACAATTTATGTTTACAGGCGTCGGTTTTTTTTGTGTCGATATTTTGAGTATTATTTTTTTGAGGCATTTTAAAAACATTAGCCACAATAACATTACCATTAAACAATAAATATATAATTATGAAAAAATATAATACTACTATTATATTTACATAATATTTTTTTACAACAACAATTAAATCATTTTTTAAAAAAATTGGAACATAAATAGCAAGTTTTTTAAATAATGTAATAATACTGTTAACAACAAAAAAAGTCCAGTTTTTTAACATAAATAACTATTGTTTATTTTCGATAATTTGAGCTATAGTAAATAACGAACCCACAATTGTAACAGGAGTTCCGGGTTTACAAAATTTAAAAACATAATCAATATCATTATTGGCAAGTGCAATGCAGCCTTGTGTCCAATTAGTACCGCCACCGCCACCGCCATGAATTTCGATATTGCTGCCAATGCCATTATAGTTAAATGAATTGCCGATAGTGGCAACAAAATTTTCTTTGTCGTTTGAATTAGGATAGTTAATAAGTAGTGCTTTATGATAACGAGTATGCCGGCCTGTTTTAAGTTTAACAATATTGTACATGCCTTCGGGCGTCATGTTATCGCCTTGACAGGTTTTGTGTCCTATCCAATTAGGGCCAAGCTCAATACTAAAAGTTTTTTTATGTTGGCCATTAACATACAAATATAAATTGCGGGCAAATTTATCGACAATAATACAGGTTTGATTACGCTTTTTTGAATTACGTAAAGTTTCCGACTCCCATTTTATCCATATATCAAGGCTCTCAAAATATTTTTGTAAAATACTGTCGGTATATTTATAAACTGGCGTAATCATTTGTAAGGCATTATTTAGTTTATTGTTTGCCAATAAAAGGCTGTCGGCATTTAATGCCAGTATTGCCTCGTGATAAAAAAAACTGGCAGTTGTAACCTGCTTTTTTATTGTATTATTTACAGGTACCTTCGACAATATTGCATTGTATTTTTCATACATTTTTGTTATCGAGTCGGCCAGGTAGCGGTTTTCAAGCTTAAGTGCAGCTTTTTGTGTTTGTGCATCGGCCAAACAAAGCCTTGCATATATTGACGATTTGTTGGCAAATAAATGTACTTTACTATAATTGCGCTTTATGGCTATTTTTTTGTTTTCGGACTGCCATGCCAGCATTGCCGAATCGTAATATTGCAATGATATATCGAAATTTTTTTTTGCATAAATGCCTGCCTGGTTTTTATTGGCTCGCGATATAAGTTTACGCGACTCTTGTACCGCTATTGACGGCTTTGTTTTAGTGGTGTTTACAAATTTAAAAGCCGATACAACAGTTAAAACAAGTATTAAAGGAGATAAAAAAAACAATAGTTTTTTCATCATAATAAAATTTATAGAATAAGGAATGGTGAAACACCCATTTAGGAAATTTTATTGCAATTGTGTTTATGTTTTTCAAAACGTGGGTATTTCATCAGTAAATAATTTTAGAGGCAAGGCCCCGACAGCATACCCCGGTTTATAGTGATAACACCCAGATTAATTTTGCCGCGCTAAGCTCGCAAGCCTGGTTAATAGGTGTTTGTTTAATTATTATTTGGGTGTTTTATTAAAACCTAAAATTTTTAAATAATATGTTTTACTATTTAACTGGTTATATGTTAATTACTAAAAAGTATAATAAGGTTTTATAAAAATCCCCCGGCTAAAATTAACCGGGGGAAACGTATTATAACCGGGAATTACTTATTATTTACGTTTACATTTTTCTAAAACGGTTTCAAGCTCGGTTTTTAAACCTAAGGCTTTTTGTTTTGCAGCATTAAGTTTATCAACAGCAGGCACTAAATTACCTTGTTGGTAAAGGCTGTCGGCTTGTTCAACCCAACTTGCCACAGTTGTTATCTCGGCTTTAATTTCGTCGAGCGCACTTTTGCCTTCTTTACCTTTAGGTGCTTTTGCAACAAGCAGGTTATCAATATCAATTGTATTTTTTACCGAAACTAATAATGTATCAATTTCAACTTTTAGTTCGGCTTTGCGTACCTCAACCTTTTGTTTTGCATCGTTGGCTAAAGTTACTACCTGTTGTAACTTAACTTTTGCAAGGTCAAAATTTTTAAATACATTCGATTTTTCGGTTTCAACTAACTCTAAAGCTGCCTTTAACGAATCGTTAACAACTGCATAATCGGCCGGGACATAAATATCGGCCTGGGCAGTTTTAGCATCTTCAAGTGCAAGGTTTGCACTATCAATTTCGGCCTGGGGCAGTTTTCCACAACTGGCTAATAACAAAACTGTTAAACTCAACAGCGATAAACTTTTAATTACGTTTTTTTTCATTTTTTTGTGTTATTAATTTTTAACCCTATTTTATGTACAACATTTTGTTGCAGTACCATATTTTGACGATACTATATTTTTAGGTAACTACTTTTTATATTATTTTTTTTTAGTCGGATTATTTAGCAACCTTGTTAATTAAATGTAAGGTAAAACCAACACCATACAAAACATTACCCGAATTGAGCTATTCGCTCAATCGAGCTATAAAAAAGCTACATCGAGCTAAATTTTTGAAACAAATATACTCCTTGTTAATGTTAAGCAGCCTATACGCAAAAAGCCCAAACATGGGTAAAAGTATAATATTATCTAAAACCTTGCATACATAAACAACAATAACAAAAAACACTACTTTTGCATTGTTTTTATAAATAAATACATGACCAGCAGCGAAGCTAAAAACGCCACCGATAATGACATTGTAAAAGCAATTCAGCAAGGCGGGCAGGCCAATTTGTTCGAGCCACTTTATAACAGGTACTACACCAAAGTACTCGACAAATGCTACAGTTTGGTTAAAAAGCGCGAGCTGGCCGAAGAGCTGGCCGAAGATATTTTTTCGAAAACTTTTGAGAAAATTGATTCATTTAAATGTTTATCATCGTTTTCGAGTTGGTTATATTCAATAACATACAACCATTGTATTGATTACCTGCGCGAAAATAAAAAATTGCACTACCCAAGTTGGAACCGCGAGCACGAGTTGCCCGAAATTATTGACGAAAACGATGAGCCTTTAGAATCGATAAATTACGAGAACCTTGTAATTATTTTAGATAAAATACACCCCGAAGAGAAAGCCCTTTTGTTAATGAAATATCAGGACAACCTGTCGTTAAAACAAATAGGCCAGGCTTTGCGTGTTAGCGAAGACGCTGCTAAAATGCGGCTTAAACGGGCGCGAGCCAGGGTTGTATATTTATATAAAAAGCAATTTAAAATTTAATTTTGTTACTTTGCTTTTTATAATCGTCGAAATATGAAAATACAAACACGTGAAAAATCTTATAACTAACCTAATAAATACACCAGGCATTACCCCACCCGATATTATTAACATGTCGTTTACCAAAAATTTTCCGGGTGCTTTAAACATCGAATGGTATAACCGTAACAACCAATACGAGTCGGTTTTTTATAAAGATAATATTGAACATATTGCTATTTTCGACAACTCGGGCGTTTTAATTGAATATAAACAGTTTTTGCCCGATGGGTTTGCCCCGGTTATTATTACCGATGCACTTTTACAATTGGGCGAAATTATGAACCTGGTACTTATTAACAAAGGTAACGATATTGTTTACGAGGCAATTTTGCGCAATCACGATTTGAGCCGTTTTGTTGTTGTTGTAAATATTTTTGGTAAAATTATTAACCGTTATAACTTGTAACCCGTAATTTTTTTTTAAACCGAATAACCACCAACAAACCGGTAAAATTTTTCTTTATAATTATCGGCAATTGTAATTGCTTGTTTATTAATTATTACGCGGTTACGCTCAATTGCTTCAATATTGTTTAGCGATATAATAAACGACCGGTGTACGCGCATAAATTTAGAGGGTGGCAGCAAATCTTCCAACGATTTTAGGCTCATTAATGTCAGCACTGGTTTTTGACGGCTTTTAAGCCAAATTTTAATGTAATCTTTAAGTCCTTCAAAATAGTAAATATCGTTATAATCAATTTTTATTTGTTTATAATCGGCCTTTACAAATAAAAAATCAGGTTCGCAATTAAAGGCATTTTTGCTTGTTTCAATAAGCTTAAACCAATCAAGTGCTTTATTTGCAGCAAGTAAAAATTCGCTATAGTCAAAAGGTTTAAGTAAATAATCAATAGCATCAACTTTAAAACCGTCGATAGCATATTTATCAAAAGCAGTAGTAAAAATAACCCGCGTTTTGTTCATTAGTGTTTTCGACAACTCGAGGCCGTTAAGCCCGGGCATTTGAATATCTAAAAACACAAGGTCGATATTTTGCGATGCCAAAAAACCTATTGCCTGGTAAGCATCGGGGCATTTGCCTTTAAGGTCCAGGAACGGCGTTTGTTTAACGTAACTTTCAATAAGGCTCAGAGCCATTGGCTCGTCGTCAACTATTAAGCAGCTTATTTTTAATGGTTGCATAGTTAATTAGTATCAATAATTAAACAAGCAATGTAAACATTGTTTACTATGGTGGTGGTAAAAGTGTGCTTTGCCGGAAAAAGTAAACCCAGCCTGCGTTTAATATTTTCGACACCAATTGCCGAACCCGACAAATCGGGGCTTTGCTTTTCAATAAACGGGTTCCGGGTTTCAAAGGTAATTATTTTGCCGGTTATTGTCAGTTTTATATCGATACACGATTTTTGGCGTGGGTCGATACCATGTTTAAAAGCGTTCTCGATTAGCGATATAAACAATAACGGAGGCACCATAATATCGTTATCGCATGTTGCAAAACTACTTGTTACAATTGTGTTTTCCGATGTACGTAATTTCATAAGGTCAATATATCGCTGCATAAAGCTTATCTCGTTATCGAGGCTTACTTTTGGGGCATCGGTTTGATAAAGCAGGTAACGCATTAGCTTGCTAAGGCTGTGTATTGTCTCTTTCGCTTTTATTGGCGACACATCGACTAACGAGTATATATTGTTAAGCGAGTTAAAAAAGAAATGTGGTTGCACCTGGTATTTAAGATGTTGCAACTCGGCCTGTAGTTTAACATTTGCCGATTCGGCATTGGCATTGGTTATTTTGCGCCAGCGTTCCGATGTTTTTATTGCTAAAGCCAATAAAAACGGTACTACCATAAACACTAAATCAAAATAAATAACAAATTTATGTGGAGGCCCGTGCCTTGGCGAATCATATTCGAAATGGTTAAAAATAACTGGTTTTACAACATGGTTAAACCCAATAAATATTACAAAAAGCAATATGTTTATTGTTAAAAAATATGCATTTTTTTTATTAAAAAAAAGCTTGTCGATTAATAAAAAATAGTTAAGATAAAATATTATGGCATAATAAATTAGTGGTATCCACGAGTGCTCTAACACCACCTTAAAAACAAAAATATTGCCAGGCAACAATAATAATGGCATGCAAATTAAAACTATCCAAACTAAAGCATGTATCCAAATACTATAGTTTTTTAAAAGTTTATTTTTATTACCTGAAAAAACATTACTCATAACG
>CAZJCR010000111.1:0-12605 GCA_964544385.1 uncultured Bacteroidales bacterium | reverse complement strand
ACTTATAATTGCCTCGTTTATAATCATATGTGTATTTTCTAATATAGCTTGTGCAGCCTTATCGTTATTGTTTTGTTTTAACGCCGACAACGACATTTTAACAGTTGACAATAATGGACCAAGGCCATCGTGTAAATCTTTTGCAAAACGTTTACGTTCGTTTTCCTCGGCTTTTATAATAGCGTTTAACAATCTTTTTTCGGTACGGTTGCGTTCAATCTCGGCACGTTTAATAATAAAAAATATTTCGCCTATCATAAACACACCAACAGTAAACAAAAACGATGTTAAAACATTAAGCCAGTCTTCGGCCATGGTGAGGTAAAACGAAAAATCGTCTTGTAAAAACTGTATCAGTTTAATAGCCCTGTTTAAAGCTAACACCAAAAACCCTGTCGAAATAAGCACCCACGAAACCCGGTACTTAGTAACGCGCATCAGCCGTAAGGCAAAAATAGCAGCAACCAGCTGCAACAATATCGATATTATTAAGGCTATTAGCCGTATCATAAAAATAAATTTTAACTCAAAATTACTGACATTTTTACAACAACCTAAAAATAGGCCTATTTTAAACCATATAAAAAGGTTATTATGTCAGAAAATATTGTAATTATAATTATTTACTTATAAAAATATAAACAGGCACTTAATTTGAGTTTATAGTATTATTTATTAAGCGGTTTTAAAATCGCTTAATTTGTAAATGCAAATTCATTACATTTGCACAAATAAGTATAAATAATTTATGATTAACAACAACGAAACTACAGAACTTAAAAACACAATAATTGAAAGTTTATTAGATAAAAAAGGTAAAGATATAAGGGTACTTGATTTAAGGCAATTAACACAATCGGTTGCCGATTATTTTATTATTTGCCATGGCAACTCAACAACACAAGTTGACGCCCTTGCTAATAATATTGAACATCAAACACGTACAATTTTAAAACAACATGTTATACATAAAGAGGGTAACGAAAACTCGCAGTGGATACTTTTAGATTACGGCGATATAGTAGTACATGTTTTTATTGAAAACATACGACGGTTTTATAACCTCGAAGAGCTTTGGGGCGATGCTGAAATTGATTACATTAAAGAATAAACTCACTCATATAATATAATGGACGAACAAAAAATAGACAACAAACAAAATACAGGTAAACCTGCCAACGACAAAAAACCTGTTACCACCGATAAAAAACCAAAATTTAATATTACCTGGGTATACGGGGTAATAGCTATAGTTTTGTTTGCCTCGTTGTTTTTTAACAAAAGTGTTAAACCTGTTGAGATTACCTACAGCCGGTTTGAACAAAAAATGCTTAGGCAACACCATGTCGAAAAACTAATAGTAGTAAATAAAGAGCGCGTTGAAATTTACCTTAAAAAAGATAAACTAAACCTGCCCGAATACAACGATGCTGTTAAAACCCAAAAAAATAATATTACCTCGCAGGGGCCACAATACTATTTCACTATTGGTTCTATCGATGTTTTTGAGAACAACCTTAATAACGCGATGGAGGAGTTTACCGACAGCCAAAAAATTGCTGTTACGTACGAAAAACGCGAGAACCACTTAGAAAACATTCTTAGCTGGCTGCTTTTCCCGTTGTTATTAATTGGGGTTTGGATATTTATTTTTAGGCGCATGGCCGGCTCAGGCGGCCCCGGCGGCCAAATATTCAATATTGGCAAATCAAAAGCTAAAATGTTCGACAAAGAGACCGCCGAGGTTAAAACCGATTTTAAAGATGTTGCCGGTTTATCGGAGGCAAAAGTTGAAATTAAAGAAATTGTTGACTTTTTAAAAAACCCCGACAAATACACACAACTTGGAGGCAAAATACCCAAAGGCGCATTACTTGTTGGCCCTCCGGGGACAGGTAAAACCCTATTAGCAAAAGCCGTTGCCGGCGAAGCCCATGTGCCATTTTTTTCGATGAGCGGCTCCGACTTTGTTGAAATGTTTGTTGGCGTAGGCGCAAGCCGCGTACGCGACCTTTTTAAACAAGCAAAAGAAAAAGCCCCGTGTATTATTTTTATCGACGAAATTGATGCTATTGGCCGGGCTCGCGGTAAAAATCCGAATTTTGGAGCTAACGACGAACGCGAAAACACACTAAACCAACTTTTAACCGAGATGGACGGATTTGGCACTAACAGCGGCGTTATTATTCTTGCAGCAACAAACCGTGCCGATATATTAGACCGCGCGCTACTGCGTGCCGGCCGTTTCGACCGACAAATACACGTTGAACTGCCCGACCTTAACGAACGTAAAGAAATATTTGAAGTACACCTGCGCCCCTTAAAAAAACTCGACAGCCAGGTTGAAATTACCTTTTTAGCAAAACAAACACCAGGCTTTTCGGGTGCCGATATTGCCAATGTTTGCAACGAAGCCGCCCTTATTGCAGCACGCAAAGACAAACAAAAAGTTGAAAAACAGGACTTTTTAGATGCTATTGACCGCATTGTTGGAGGACTCGAGAAAAAAAATAAAATAATATCGTTTGACGAGAAAAAAACAATTGCATACCACGAGGCCGGCCATGCAACGGTTAGCTGGGTACTCGAACATGCAAACCCGCTTATTAAAGTTACAATTGTACCACGCGGTGCAGCATTAGGTGCAGCATGGTATTTACCCGAAGAAAGACAATTAACAACAAAAGAACAAATGCTCGACGAAATGTGCTCAACATTAGGTGGGCGTGCTGCCGAAGAATTATTCTTTGAAAAAATATCAACCGGAGCACTTAACGACCTCGAAAAAGTTACAAAACAAGCCTATGCAATGGTTTCGTACTTTGGAATGAGCGACAAAATTGGCAACCGAAGCTTTTACGACTCAACCGGACAAAACGAGTACTCATTTGGCAAACCATACAGCGAAGATACTGCAAAAATTATTGACGATGAAGCTAAAAACATTATCGACTTATCGTACCAACGGGCTAAAGAACTTTTAGTACGCTACAAAACCGAACACAACCAGCTGGCTCAACTTTTACTAGACCGCGAAGTACTTTTTGCCGAAGACCTTGAACGAATTTTAGGGCCAAGGCCTAACGGGATAACCCCAACTACCGATGATATAGCTGCCAAACCGAATATTACAACCGAACAAAAACAGTAATTAAATGGACGAATCGTGGGAAATAATTTACAGTGCCGGCCAGCTTTATAAAGCCGAGCTTATTGTTGAAGTACTCCAGGAAAACAACATTGAAGCTATTATTATAAACAAACAAGATTCGCTATACTTATTTGGCGACATTGAAATATATGTAAAACCCCACGACGTTATAAAAGCAAAACACATTATTAAAGATTATACAGTTTGAGCAATTTCGTAAAAAGGTCGTTTACCGGCTTAATATATGTTTTAGCTATATTAATTGGCTTATGCTTTAACCAACTAATATTTGCAATAATATTTTTGCCAATTATGATATTGGCATTGCGCGAGTTTTACATATTCGGGGCATTAAACCACACCAAACCACAAAAATACTACGGCAGTATTATTGCCGCATACATGTTTTTGTCGACATTAATTTGGCATCTAATTGACGGTGGTTGGTATTTTTCGCTACTAACAATACCAATGCTAATATTTGTTTTTATTTTTGAACTTTACCGTAAACACAAACGGCCATTATTAAACATTGCAGTTACCTATTTAGGTATTTTTTACATTGCCATGCCATTTAGCCTATTAAACCATTTATCGACAATAAATGGCACTTTTGACGGAATGTTTTTATTTTGGATATTTGTATTACTTTGGGCCAACGACACCGGAGCTTACCTGGCAGGAGTAACTTTTGGCAAACACAAACTCTTTGAACGCATATCGCCAAAAAAAACATGGGAAGGCTTTTTTGGCGGTATAGTACTATCAATAATTACAGCTTTTTTAATAACAAAATATGCTAATACACAATTTAGCTTGTATATTTGGATAATAATATCGGTTATAATTGTAGTTTTTGGAACCTTGGGCGATTTAAGCGAGTCGTTATTTAAAAGAAGCATTAACATTAAAGACTCGGGACAAATTTTACCAGGGCACGGCGGGTTACTCGACAGGTTTGACAGCCTGCTTTTAGCAATACCTGTTATATTTACATTTATTTATTTTTTTGTAAAATAATTATAAAATAAAACAACTTTTTATGAAAATACATAAAGCAGGATACCCTGTAATTTTGGTTTATGTTTTAATATCATTAATCATTATTACACTGGTTTATTTAACAAAAAACAACATAGCTATAACTACAGTATCAATAGCATTGTTTTTATTATTAGTTTTTATATTACGTTTTTTCAGGTTTCCTAAACGTAAAATTATCTTTACCGAAAACCAGATAATAGCCCCAGCCGACGGTAAAATTGTTGTTATCGAAGAGATAGACGAAAAAGAATATTGTAACGAAAAACGCATACAGGTATCAATTTTTATGTCGGTTTGGAACGTGCACATTAACTGGTTTCCCTCGTACGGAAAAGTAAAACAGTCATTACATTTTAACGGTCGTTACATGGCAGCATGGCTTCCTAAAGCATCGTACGAGAACGAACGCTCGGTTGTAATAATTGAACCACCTACAGGTGGCGACATTGTGGTAAAACAAATAGCCGGTGCAGTAGCACGACGCGTTATTACTTATGCAAAACCCGGCGATATTATTGTTCCAGGCCAACAAATGGGCTTTATAAGGTTTGGCTCACGTGTCGATGTTTTATTGCCAACTAATTATAAAATTAAAGTACAGCTTAACCAAAAAGCTGTTGGTGGTAAAACAATTTTAGCCGAGAAAGAATAAACACGAAACTATTTAGACTGTTTTTAAATATAAAAAAAAATCGTATTTACCTTTTATATTAACACTATCAAGTTTAAATTTGCGAAATTAAATAATTAAAAAAAACTGATATGGCTTATAAAATTAGCGAAGATTGTATAGCATGTGGCACTTGCATTAGCGAATGCCCGGTTGAAGCTATTTCGGAAGGTGATATTTATGTTATTGACCCGGAAGTTTGTACTGACTGCGGAACATGCGCTGAAGTTTGCCCGGTTGAAGCTATTGCACCAGCTGAATAATCAAGAAAACTATTATAAAAGCCCGGCAGTTGCCGGGCTTTTTTTGTTTATAATACTTTATTAATGATTATCAACACATTACAACAAACAAACTTTAAATTATTTTATCCCATTTTATTATAACTATAATTATATTTGTGCTTTAAAAGCCAAAAAATGATATTTAATAAAAAATATACACCACGTTGGATTATACTGCTAATTGACCTTTTTATTTGCGTAGCATCGGTTACATTATCGTACCAGCTAAGGTTTAATTTCGAGATACCGGTAACAAATGTAGCATCGCTATACTTTATTATACCGTTTGTTGCCGGCATACGGCTAATAAGCTTTGTTATTGGGCGTACTTTTGCAGGCATTGTTCGGTACTCGGGCATTAAAGACATGCAACGCATATTTTTTACCAACCTTGCAGGCAGCATAATAATTATAACAATAAACATTGTAAGCTATAAATTCCATTTTACCAAAGCTTTTATTGTACCATTATCAATTGTTATAATGGATTTTATAATTACCGTATTTTTTATGACATCGATACGGTTAGTAATAAAAGCTGCATTCCACGAGTACCGAACCTCGTCGCTAATTACAAAACAAATAATTATTTACGGCACCGGACCAAGTGGCATAGCCGCTAAACAAACAATGGAACAAGACATAGAAACCCGTTATAAAATTGTAGCTTTTATTGACGACATTGAATCGGCATCGAAAAAAAAACTTGAAAACATAAAAATTTTACCCGTAAACGCGTTAACCGAACTAATTGAACAAAACAAAATTGAATACCTGTTACTGGCAAAATCGTTTAAATCGAAAGACCAAAAACGCGACATTGTTGACATTTGCCTTAACAACAATATAAAAGTACTGTCGGTACCAAGTGTCGAGAATTGGATAAACGGGCAGTTAAGCTCAAAACAAATTCGAAATATAAAAATTGAAGAGCTTTTAGAGCGCGACCCTATAAACCTTGACATAGAAAAAATTAAAAACCAAATAACCGGTAAAGTTGTAATGGTAACCGGTGCTGCCGGCTCAATTGGCAGCGAAATGGTTAGGCAACTAATACAGTTTAAACCAAAAAATCTTATACTTTTTGACCAAGCCGAATCGCCATTATACGATATTGAGCTCGAGATTAAAGAATCGGGACACAATGTAAACTACTCGGTAATTATTGGCGATATTGCCGACAAACAACGCGTTGCCTATGTGTTCGAAACCTTTAAACCTGAAATTATATATCACGCTGCAGCATACAAACATGTACCCATGATGGAAAACAACCCGGCTGAGGCTATAAAAACAAATGTTTTAGGCACAAAAACCATTGCCGACATGGCTGTTAAACACAAAACCAACCGTTTTGTAATGGTATCGACCGACAAAGCCGTGAACCCAACCAATGTTATGGGTGCATCAAAACGTATTGCCGAAATGTACACGCAATCGCTTAACAACCAAAACGCAACACATTTTATTACCACACGGTTTGGCAACGTACTTGGTTCAAATGGCTCGGTAATACCGCGCTTTAAACGGCAAATCGAAACCGGTGGCCCAATAACTGTTACCCACCCTAATATTACACGCTTTTTTATGACCATACCCGAAGCCTGCCAGCTTGTACTTGAGGCCGGTGCTATGGGTAAAGGCGGCGAAATTTTTATTTTTGATATGGGCAAATCGGTGAAAATTGTTGACTTGGCTAAAAAAATGATAAAACTATCGGGGCTGCAGTTGGGTAAAGACATTCAGATAAACTATACCGGATTGCGCCCTGGCGAAAAACTTTACGAGGAACTTTTGGCCGATAAAGAAAACACTTTACCTACCCACCATTCGCAAATTATGATTGGTAAAGTGCGGAAATATCAATATAATGATTTATGCCCCCTAATTGACGAGCTTATTGGGCTAATTGACAAAAATGAGTTTGAAATTGTAAAACAGATGAAGAAAATTGTACCCGAATTTATTAGCCAAAATTCAATTTACGAACAGCTCGATAAACCAATTATTACAAACTAAATTATACTCAAATTTAGCGGATACGCTCAATTGATTTAGATTTTGTAAGTATTTAACTACACTTGGTTAATGAAACACAACAAACTCTAAATACTCTAAGTAAAGCTATTTTTTGCTTTACTTTAATCGCTCAAATCAGTTTATTGGTACAATTCGATTAATCCCGGTGGGGTTTTTATCGATAACTGTTTTTTATTAACATTAAATTTGATTATAAAATCGGAATGTAATGGTATAAGTATTTCGGTTTTATGGTTATTAACTACCATTACCGGGTTATTATTTTGGTACAACACTTTCGATACTGTCCCCAATAACCCGTATTTATTGTCGTAAACAGCAAAGCCAATTATTATATCGGGCGAGTTTAATGCCTCGTCGGGTTTTAAATAAACAGTATTAGCCGGTAAAAACACTTTACAATTTACATACTGTTTTGCTTTAAGGCTGTTATCAACCCATAATAATTTAACCTGTACCCTTTGCGGGCTGTTTTGTTTAAAACGTTCGATAAAAAAAGGAACTGGTAAACCATCAATTTCGATGAATACCAGTTCCTCAATATTTTCAATTAACGCGGTACTAATAATATCGATAACTATATCGCCATTAATTCCGTGGCATTTTACAATAGTACCAATGTTTAAAAAACCGTTGTTAATCATTCATTATAATAACGAAATTATTCGGCAGCTTGCTCTTCGGCTTCGGCTTCAGCTTCGGGCACGGCCTCAACAGCTTTTGCTGCTTCGGCAGCAAGTGCGGCTTTTTTCTCGGCAATAGCTTTAGCGCGTTCTTCGTTAACTTTGCGTTCGGCCTCGAGTCTTTGTTTTTTCGAATTAATTTTTTCGTCTTTTATTTTCGATGCGCTCTCCTGAATTTTAGAAGCTTTTTCTTCAACCCATTTGTTGAATTTTTCTTCAGCAACATCTTCGGTAAAAGCACCTTTTTTTACTCCTTCGAGTAAATGTTTTTTAAGCATAACACCTTTTCGCGACAAAAGTGATTTTGCTGTGTCAGATGGTTGTGCGCCATCTTGGAGCCATTGCAATGCCCGGTCGAAGTTAAGTTCAATAGTAGCAGGATTTGTATTAGGATTGTAAACTCCTAATTTCTCTATGAACTTACCATCTCGTGGTGCCCTGCTGTCGGTAGCAACAATACTGTAAATGGCCTGGCTTTTACGGCCGTTACGTGCTAATCTGATTCTTACAGGCATAATTGTACTTTTTAATTTAAAATTATTTTTAGTGGCGCAAAGGTACAATTTTATTTTATCTACAAAATATATTTATTATTTTATTTATTAATTATGCTGTAACTTATAATTAGTTTTAACGACTAACCCAACAAACAAAAAAAACAGTGGACAAAATAGTAGTACAAAAAATTCAGGAGTATCAGCCTTTAATACGTAAGGTTACATTAATGTACTCGCAAAACAGCGACGAGGCCGACGATATGTTCCAGGAAATATGTATTCAGCTTTGGAAGGCTTATCCACAGTTTAAAGGTGAATCAAAATTTTCGACATGGCTATACAGGGTTGCTATTAACACTGCAATATCGTGGATAAGAAAAGAAAAAAAGCACCGCCACAACGACAATGAAATTGAAAAATGGTATGGATTAAACGACGACTCGGCCTTTTACATTAAAAACGAACAAAACGAACAAATACAGGCTATGTACAGGGCTATTAACCAACTTAACGACATTGACCGCACTTTAGTTTTATTATATCTTGAAGATGTTGCTTATAATGAGATTTCGGAAATTATGGGGCTCACCGTAAGTAATATTAAAGTAAAAATGAACAGGCTAAAAAAGCGTCTTAAAATATTGATTGAAAATGACAAATGAATTAGATGCACTAAAAAATTTGTGGCAAAACATGAATGCCGCGGGCAATAAAAAACAATTGTCGAAAACTGAAATTGAGCAACTTGTTAAAGGCAAATCGAACAACGAATTGCAAAAAATAAGGCATAAACTTATTGTTGAATGGACAGCTGCGATTATAATTTCGGTAATAATGGTTATTACAATAGGCATTATTAACCCCGCCGACATTTTATTTGCCATTGCATTTTTATTAATAATACTTGGTATAAGCTTTATACCCTATACTAAAATAATACGTATGCAATTTACCCAAAACAACAACCTTAAAAACCATTTAACGCAAGTTATATCGGGTATTGAACTTTTAATAACGCAATACACAAAATTATCGACAATACTAATACCAATAGCTGCTATTGGCGGGTTTTTATTGGGGTTTCACAGTGCATCGAATTTGCAACAATGGTCAGGTTTTTTTGAATGGTTAAACATTGTTTTGCTTTTTGTACTTGCAATTATTATTGGCTATTGTGGCAACCGCCTGCAACGGTATTATTTTAAATGGGTATATGGCAAAAACATACAACGCTTGCGCGATTGTCTTAGCGAACTATCCGAAAACGACAGTTAACAACTGTATAAGATAAAAAAAGCCGACTATTTAGCCGGCTTACAGTAATTATAATTAATCTATATCTCTTTATCAATAAGGTAATTATTGCGGTCGTTACTTGTGCGCGAAATAAGCTCGCCCAAAAAACCGCTTAAAAACAGTTGCGTGCCCATTATCATACAAACAAGCGAAAAATAAAAATAAGGGCTGTTGGTAACTAAAATTGCAGGTTGACCCTGCGACAACGAAATAAGTTTATTGGTACCTACAACAATTGCTGCAATAAAACCTACCATAAAAACAAAAAAACCCATTGCTCCAAATAAGTGCATTGGTTTTTTGCTAAAACGTGTAATAAACATAACCGACAACAAATCGAGTGGCCCGCGTATAAAACGTTCGACACCAAATTTGGTAACTCCGTATTTTCGTTCTTGATGTTGTACAACCTTTTCGCCAATTTTATTAAAACCAGCCCATTTGGCAAGTACCGGTATATAACGATGCATGTCGCCATAAACCTCGACACTTTTAACAACCTGGTTACTATATGCTTTTAAACCGCAGTTAAAATCGTGAAGTTTAATACCGCTCATTGCCCTAACCGTAAAATTATAAAACTTGCTTGGCAGGTTTTTTGACAAAAGTGGGTCGTAGCGTTTCTTTTTCCAACCCGATACTAAATCATATCTGTCTTTAATAATCATATTATAAAGCGAAGGTATCTCTTCGGGGTTATCTTGTAAATCGGCGTCCATGGTAATAACAACATCGCCATCGGCTGCCTGAAAACCAACCTGTAAAGCTGCCGATTTGCCATAGTTACGCCTGAACTTAATTGCCCGTACCGAGCCATACTCTTCGGCAAGTTTTTCAACCTCGTGCCACGAACCATCGGTACTACCATCGTCGATTAAAATTATTTCGTATGTATAGCTTTTTTCGTACATAACTTTGGCTATCCAGGCAACAAGCTCGCTAAGCGACTCTTCCTCGTTATAAAGCGGTATAATTATACTTATGTTCATTAAATTAAAATTTAAAAGTTTTACTCCGATATTGGTTTTTGAAGTTTAACTAAAAATGCAGCTATTAATGCCATAAAAACGCTTGTAATAGTTTGATAAAACCCGATTAATGTGGCCATTACCGCGGGTGTTAACCCGGTTTTATATAAAGTTAAAAGTGCATCGCGCTGGGCTTGGTCAATTGTATTGGTTTGCTCAAACAACTGTTCAATTTGCGTTATAAATACATCAATACCTTTTGGTTCAATTTTTAAGTAGTACCAATATGCAAAAAAGGCGAATATAAACGATGCAAAAAAACCAAGTAAAAATAACATTTTAAAAGCCTGCCCATATGTAAAGCCGTCGGCATGATATTGCGCCCTGTATTTACGACCCCAATAAAGAAAGCCAAAAGCCAAAACCAACATGTTAACTGTTGCAGTGTCGCCACCCGGAACATGTACTACGCCAAACAGTTTAAAAACCGTTATTACAACCGAAAACGCTAAACCAAGGTATAAACCTTTGGTCATAGTATACGATAACAAAGTATTTTGATTGTTCATTTTTTATAAATTAATGGCAAATATAGTTTTTTAAATAATCAAACAATTATAATATTTACCAGTAATTGTTACACCTTATTATTATTGTAAAATATTTAACATTACCTAAACTGAGCGGTGGAGCTATGCGAACAAACGCTTTACTTAGGTTAACCCCGATGTAGAGTTTGTTGTATTTCACTAACAAAGTGTAGTGAAATACTTCCTAAAATCCGCAAGTATATTTTCCTAACCACAGAGAGCACAGAGTTCACAGAGAAAAACACTACTGTTTTAAATGAGTCAAACTTTGCGTTTCTCATTATTCTCTGCGGTTTGTAGTATTTTAATTGCGGATTTTATGTACTTACAAAATCTAAACCGATTGAGCGAATCGCTCAATTTGGGTATTATTCAAAATAATTAATAGTTTTTAAACAAAATAAATTAAATATTTAGCTTTACAATTGTAAACAATTTATTATAAATAAAGCATAAGTTATTATTTACTAACCAATTTAAAACGCATGTTAATTAAAAACCTGTCGGTTATATTTTTAGTTTTAACAGCTACAGTTATAAATTCACAATCTATACCCGAACAATTACAAAAACATGTTTATACTTTAGCGTCCGACTCGTTAAACGGAAGGAGTTTTGGTTCGCCCGACGGTATTAAAGCTGCCGACTATATTATAAATGAATTTATAAATATTGGGATTGAACCTTTTGTGCCTGAATATAAACACCAGTTTACAAAAAGTTATTTTCCGATAACTATATACGGCAACAACATAATTGGCATTATTAAAGGCAACCACCCTGAGCTGCAAAACGAGTATATTGTTTTTGGTGCGCATTACGACCATCTTGGTTTTACTACTAACAATAACTCAAAAACCATATATAACGGAGCCGACGACAATGCATCGGGCGTAGCCACCATTATTGAAATGGCACGAATTTTATCAAACAATAAACAAAATATAAAGCGCAGTATTATTTTAATTGCGTTCGATGGTGAAGAAAGCGGGCTAATTGGCTCATCAATTTTAGTTGAACAAAATATTTTAGACAATAGCAAAATCAAAGCAATGTTCAGTATCGATATGGTTGGTATGTACATGGCTAATAACGGCCTTAACCTTAAAGGTTCGGCAAATATTGAAAATGGCAATCAAATTTTTAGCTCGCTTGCAAAAACAAACAATATAAACCTAACCGAACTGGGCTACCAAATTGAAACCAACACCGACACCTGGCCTTTTGCTAAAGCTAACATACCAGCTATTGCTGTAAACACAGGGTTAAAATCGCCATACCACAAACCCGAAGACGATGCAAACCTGCTCGATTACCAGGGAATGGCTAAAATAACTGCATACATGGCAAACATAGCGCAATATCTTGCAAATGCCGACAGT
>CAZJCR010000110.1:0-12615 GCA_964544385.1 uncultured Bacteroidales bacterium | reverse complement strand
GTTTTATTTGTGCAATTAAAAATTTAATACTAAATGGTTTTGTAATATAAATATCGGCGCCTTCTTCAATGCCTTCAATTTGGTCGTCGATTTTAGTTTTTGCCGTTAACAAAATAATAGGCACATGGCTTGTTTTAATGTCGTTGCGCAATATACGGCATAGTTCAATACCCGAAACCCGTGGCATCATAATATCGCTAAGAACAAGATCGGGCATAAACTCGAGAGCCATTTCAACAGCCTCGGCTCCATCTTTGGCGGCAAGTATTTTAAATTTGGCACTTAACTGGTTAATAAGGTATTCGCGTAATTCGTCGTTATCTTCAACAATTAAAACCTCGTGTACCGGTGCGGTGTTTTTTTGTTCGGTGCTTTGGTTTATATTATTGGTAATATCAGTAATTTTTGACTGTATGTCGATACTTACCGGAATTTCGATTATATCAGACACGTTAAATGATTCGCGCGCAATGGGCATTTTAACAATAAAACATGTCTCTTTATTGGGTATGCTTTGCACCTCGACAGTACCTTTATTAAGTTCGACAAGGCTTTTAACAAGTGCAAGCCCGATGCCCGAACCTTGTGCCATTTGCGGTGCCGATTGAAAAAAACGGTCGAAAACAAAAGGTATATCGGCATTAGGTATGCCTTTGCCAGTGTTCGATACAATTATCGACACCCAATTAGTATTGCTTTTGTTTTCAACATTTTGAGGTATATCATTAATATTGTCGATGTTTTTTAAAATAAGTGTAACCGTTCCGCCGGCATCGGTAAATTTAAAGGCGTTCGACAAAAGGTTAAGAATAATTTTCTCGAGCTTTGGGCTATCAAAATAACCCATAACAGGTTTATCGTCGAAATTGCATATAAATGTAATTTGCTGTTTTACTGCAAGGTCGGTAAACGATTCGGCTGTTTTTTTTACAAAATCGGTAATGTTTCCAAATTTGAGTGCCAGTTTTAGGGCGGCGTTCTCAATTTTGCTAAAATCCAAAATTTCGTTTACCAACCTCATTAAGCGGTTAGCATTAAAGTATATACGGTTAATTATGCTTTTAAAATCGGTATTTATATCGGGCGAGTTAATAATTGTTTCGAGAGGCGCAATAATTAATGTTAATGGTGTTCGTATTTCGTGCGAAATATTGGTAAAAAATTGAATTTTGAGTTTGTTAAGTTCGCGGTCTTTCTCGCGTTCAACACGTTCGAGTTTAAGCGTGTTTTGAGCTCTTACTTTTTCAAAACGCGACCTAACAATAATAAAAATAACAATAGTTATAATAATGTAGTATACAACAAAAGCCCACCAGGTTTTCCATACAGGGGGTTTTGCATCAATAATAAGCTGACAGGTATTTTGGCTATAAATACCGTCGCTGTTTGCTCCACGCACTAAAAACCTGTATTTACCCGGTGCAATATTACTGTACGATGCGCTTGTATAATTCCCCACATCAACCCAATCGTTATCAATACCTTCCATTTTGTATTGATATTTATTTCCATCGGCGCGGCAGTAATTTACGCCCACGTACGATATTGTTAGCATTGTTTGTGTATGGTTTAGCGTTATTTGCTTAGTTAGGCTTATATGTTTTTTTAAAACTGAGTTTGGTTGGTTTATTTGTACTTGTTTGTTGTTAATTTTTAAACCTGTAAGGTACATAATTGGCTTAACCTTATTCTGTTTAATTTTTGACGGGAAAAAGCAATTAAAACCGTTGTCGGAACCAAAATACAATTCTCCGTTTTTTAGTTTTAAAGCCGAGTTAACGTAAAACTCGTTCGATGCCAGTCCATCGTTTTTTGTATATATTATTGCTTTATTACTGTCGGGGTTAAAAATTGTAAGCCCTTTATTTGAGCTAACAAACAAATTACCGTTGTTATCGTCGAGTATTCCATTTACAGTATTGCTAACCAAGCCATTATCAATGGTATAGTTAATAAATTTCGAAGTTTTTTTATCAAAATAACTAATACCGTTATCAAAAGTGCCAAACCACAGCCTGTTATCCGAACCGTGATAAACAGTATTTATAGTATTGCTGCTAATACAACCTGGTGTTCGGTCGTAAAAAAACGCGGTACATTTATAGGTGCCATTTTTTGACGGTGTTAATTTAAAAACGCCATATAATGATGTAACCCATGTGTTAGTGTCGGAGTCTTGTGTTACCGCTGTTATAAACGAGTTTTCGGGCACAGTAATGTTATTATTATGCCACTGAGGTTGAATAAACTTGTTTTGTAATTTATTAAAAATAAATAAGCCGCTACCAGCTGTACCTGCCCATAAGTTGCCATCGCGCCCATAATACAAACAAAAAAGGTTATTGTTACCAATACCTGTTTCGGTTTCGATTTTATAGTTAACAACTTTTTTTCTGTCGGGTGTAATTTTGTCGACACCCGCGCCCCATGTACCAATGTAAATGGTGTTGTCGGGGGCACATACTATTGCTTTAACAGCATTTGACGACAGTTTATTTTTTGACAATGTATTAAAGCTACTAATTATTTTTTTAGTAGATGGGTTAAAAACATCAACTCCCCCGCCATCGGTGGCAACCCAAACATTTCCATCATTATCGGCTGTAAAACCAATAACATCGTTATCGGCAAGGGTAACAGGGTTTAAAGGGTTACGTTTATGGGTTTCAAATTTCTCAAAATCGTTATCGTACAGGCAAACTCCTTTATTGTATGTACCTATCCAAACTAATTGATTATTATCGATATAAACTGACCAAATTGAGTTACTTGCTATACTTGTGTTGTCGAACTCGATTGGTAAAAAATTTTGCAGAGTATTATGTTGTTGGTTAAAAATATAAAGTCCAAAGTTTTCGGTCCCAATCCACAATCGGTTATATTTATCGGCAGCTATTGTTTTTATATTTTGCGATACTTTATTATCGATAAATTTTGTAGCACTATTATCGATAACATAATAATTATTGGCTGTTGGTACAAGTTTTTGCAAACCATTATTAACTGTAACTACCCAAATCGAGCCATCGTTATCGCGGTTAATTGCAGTAACCATACCATTAATAAATTGGTTTTGTTTATTGCCGTTGTTTATATACGATATTGTTTTACGTTTATTAATATCGACTAAAAACAGGCCATAACGGGTACCCACCCATAAACGGCCACCAGTGTCGGGGCAAAAGCGAGTAATATAGTCGCACTGAATATTACCATAAACCGACGATATGCGTAAAAAATCGAAACTAAGTTTTTGTTGGTTATAAATATTTAACCCGCCACCAAGTGTGCCTATCCACATTGCACTGTCGGCCGACTGGTAAAAAGCCACTATACACGAGTTGTTCATTTGGTTTAACAAACCCGGGGTATCTAACAATAAGTTAAAATTGTCGGTTTGACGGTTGTATATGCTAATACCGCCCGATGTCCCTACCCACAAATTACTGTCGATATCGTGCGTCAAAACATTTACACTGTTGTGTGGTATTGTATATTTATTGGTAGGGTTATGTTCGTAAACTGTAGTATTTGTGCCATCATACTTATTAAGCCCGTTATATGTGCCAAACCACATAAACCCATAATTGTCTTTAAAAACACATCGAACGTATTTGTTCGATAATTGCTGTTCAAGTGTTTGAAAAACAAAACGTTCGTCTTGCCCTTTTACATTAAAGACTAATAATACCAGTACTAATAATAAGCGTGTTTTTATGTTGATTAAATTGTTTGTTTTTCGATTAAAATTGTCCATAATACCCATTATTTACGTTGTGAAAGTTAATTATTTTTTCAACATTAATAAAGCTATAATTTTAATGTAAAATAAAACTGCTGTAAAAAATACCTGTTTAATACCCAAATTGAGCGATTCGCTATATCGATTTAGATTTTGTAAGTATTTTACAACACTTAGTTAGTGAAACATAATAAAATCTACATCGGAAGGTATACCCAAGTAAAGCATTTGTTCGCTTAACTCCAATCGCTCAACTTAGGTAATAATTTGAGTATTTTTTATCCTAAACTGCATTTGTATAA
Source organism: uncultured Bacteroidales bacterium (assembly GCA_964544385.1). Taxonomy (GTDB): domain Bacteria; phylum Bacteroidota; class Bacteroidia; order Bacteroidales; family SZUA-534; genus CAZJCR01. The sequence goes on along the minus strand of CAZJCR010000110.1, from coordinate 8,571 downwards.
AAAAGCTTATTAATTTTGTTGGATAAATAAAATACAAATGGCTAAAAACTTTTCGTACAATAAAGCTATCGACGAAATTGAGACGACAATTGAAGAGATTGAAAATGAAACATTAGATGTTGACCAACTGTCGGAAAAAGTAAAAAAAGTATCGTCGTTAATAAAGCAATGCAAAAAAAAGCTTACCGACACCCGCTCCGAGGTTGACTCGCTGCTTGAACAGCTCGACTAAAACCCAAATTGAGCTAATGGTTCAATCGATTTAGATTTTGTAAGTATTTCAGTACACTTATTAGTTAATGAAACACAACAAAATCTACATTTGGGGGTGTATACCTAAGTAAAGCGTTTATTTGCTACGCTTTAACCACTCAACTTAGGTATAAGTTTAATAGCTGTTCAAAAGTGTTGTTTTTAATTTCGACATTATCAATTGACAGTTTTTTGGCTATTTGCAGTATTTTATTATTAAATGCAAATGCTACCCCACCTGTTATAATTATTTTACTGTCAGGATACTGCAAATATAAAGGCATAATATAATTATCGGCAAAACCCAAAAAAGCATCATCTAACATACTATCAATAAAATTGTTATCGATATTTTTTTTAACAAAAGGCACTACCGCGGCTAAAAAACTATTTGTAGCTCCCGGGCCATATATTTTTTGCATAACTAAGTTTTTATTGGTGCTAAACTCGTTTTCGAATATCGATATTAAATTTGCCGGCAACTTGTTACGTAAATATGCAGTATAAAAAAGCTTACCAATGTGCGCACCGCTGCCCTCGTCGCCAAGTAAATAACCAACCGAAAAAGGTGAGCCTGTTACGTTTTTACCATTATAATAACCAGCATTTGCACCTGTCCCTAAAATTGCAATTATGCCATTAGTTTTAGCAAATTGGGCAAGTGCAGCAGCATGTATATCGGTAAAAACCTGTAAGCTTTTAACATTGCAAAAAAATCCATTCAAGGCATTGCAAACCCTGTCAAAACCTGTATTACTGCCGCAACCGGCACCATAATATATTATTTGGGTAATAAGCCCGGGGTCAATAGTAACAGGGAACCCCGACACAAGTATTTGCCTTAAATAATTTGAGTCGCTCACGGTTGCATTATAGCCCGCTGTGGTAAACCTGGTAATTTTACCATTGTTATTAACAGCCCAGTTTATTTTTGTTGCCCCGGCTTCGGCTAATAAATTTATCATTGGTTATATTTTATTGTTTAATAAAACAAAAAGCTATTGATTTACTATTAGATATAAAAATAATTAACGCCTAAATAATTAAATTAAATATGTACATAATGATTAAATACCTTTATAAAACTATAGCAAAATAACTTAAACAAATAACGACAACAAAATTTATTAACAGCAAAAAAGCTTGATTTGCTTTAAAAACAAAGCTCCTTAAAAACCTTACAGCTATTCTGTTAAAAAAGTTTTACATTAAAAAAATTAATTTGGAAAGGTTTTTGTAACATTGAACCGTTTTTTAAAAAAATAGGGTATGTTAACATTTGTTGAGTATATTAACAACAGTATAATAAAAAATTGGCACAGCCAAGCAATGTCGAATTTTAAAGAAACGCCAATTACCTACGGGCAGGTTGGCGAATCGATAAAAAAAATACATTATATTTTTGAACAGGCAGGCATCAAACCGGGTGATAAAATAGCCCAAATTGGACGCAACAATACCAATTGGGCTATTACTTTTTTAAGTACTATAACTTACGGAACAGTTTCGGTACCGCTATTGCAGGATTTTCCGGCGTGCGATATTGAGAACACAGTTAACCACTCCGAGTCGGTACTTTTGTTTATATCGGATTATATTTTTGAAAAGCTCGATGTAAGCAAATTCCCCAACATTAGAGCATTTATATCGCTCGACAGTTTTACCGTACTACACTCGAACGAGCTAAATTTTCAAGATTATATAAACAAAAGCACCACTTTAACCAACAGCCTAACCCCCGAAACCTACACATCGAACCAAATTGACAACAACCAACTGGCATCAATTTGTTATACATCAGGCACATCGGGGCTGTCAAAAGGTGTAATGCTTACTCATGGCAACTATGCTACCAATGTGCAGTTTGGGTTCGATGTTATGCCATTTGTTGTTGGCGACAAAGTAGTATCGTTTTTACCATTGGCACATGCATATGGTTTAGCTTTTGAATTTTTAGTTGAGTTCTCGCAAGGCTGCCATGTAGTATTTTTAGGTAAAGTACCATCGCCGCAGGTAATATTGCAGGCATTTGCCGAAGTAAAACCAAGGTTAGTGGTTGTTGTACCCCTAATTATCGAAAAAGTTTACCGCAGTAAAATTAAGCCTGCCATAAGCAGCGGAATTCCAAAAATATTACTTGCAGTACCAGTTTTGCGCAAACTTGTACACAAAAAAGTAAAACGCCAGCTCGAACAAGCTTTTGGCGATAACTTTATTGAAGTTATTATTGGCGGTGCTGCCCTGAACAAAGAGGTTGAAAGTTTTTTAAACCGCATTGGATTCCGCTATACTGTAGGATATGGAATGACCGAGTGCGCACCAATTATAAGCTACTCGTCGTGGGCCGATGCTAAAAAATTTGCATGTGGCAAACCAATACGGCAATGCAAGGTAAAAATTGACTCGCCCGACCCTGACCATGTCGAAGGCGAAATTATGGTTAAAGGCTCACAGGTAATGATTGGTTATTACAAAAACAACGATGCAACAAAAGCAGCATTCGACAACGAAGGCTGGTTAAAAACCGGCGACCTTGGCACTATTGATGTAAATGGAAATGTTACAATACGCGGCAGAAGCAAAAACATGATACTTGGAGCATCGGGTCAAAATATTTACCCCGAAGAGATTGAAGCCCGTATTAACAGTTTACCTTATGTACTCGAGTCGTTAGTTGTTGAAAAACAAGGTAAGCTACACGCACTTATTGTTCCCGATATGGAAAAAGCCACTGTTGATGGTTACAACCGCGACCAAATTATTTGCGAGTTCCAAAAAAATCAAAAAGAACTTAACATGCTTATGCCTAATTATATGTCGATATCAAAAATCGAAATTAGAGACGAAGAGTTTATTAAAACACCTAAAAAAAGTATAAAACGATATTTGTACACAAAATAACACCTAATTATAGTGGAATAAAACCCGAATTGAGCGATTCGCTCAACCTAATTAAAGCTCTGGTTAGCTTTAATTTAACCGCTTAACTTAGGTAATAATAATTGTGTTTTTTTCGTTGCTTTAAGCTGCCAGTTGGCAGCTTTTTTATTTGCAAATTTTGCTAATTAACTTATTAAACAGCTCGGTGTTTAAAGTATTCATTGCCAGTTCAATTTTATGCACCCATACATAAACTCCACTCGATTTACTTTTATCGATATAGCTTATAGTTTGCTTTAGCTTTGATATTTCATAAATATCGATACTTTTAAGCCTATTGGCAAAAGCCTTTAAGTACTTATAATCGTCGTAGTTTAAAATTTCGTCGAGCTGTTTTACAATATTATCAACATCGTCAATATTATTATTAACAGTATTTACAGGTAGCTCAACTAAATTATCGCACGGTAACCAAAACCAAAAAGTACTGCCCTGCCCTTTAACCGAATCGAACCCAATTTTACCGCCATGCGCCTCAACTGCCATTTTACAAAAAGCTAAACCTAAACCGGTTGACATAGTGTTATTTATATTTTCGTCAATTATTTGGCCATATTTTAAAAATATGAGCTTCTTTTTTTCGTCCGATATGCCATCACCATTATCTTTAACATAAAAAAATACTAAGTTGTTTGTTTTGGTACAACCAATTGTAATAGTATTGTGCGCAGGCGAAAATTTAATAGCGTTTAGCAATAAATTAACAAAAACCCTTTCAATAACATTCTCATCGTAATTAAAAAATACCAGGTTTTGAATTTGGTTATCGATTGCTATTCCACGTTGCCTCATAAAAACGCCAACATTATCAACAGCACGGCTTAAAGTTTCGTTTACCTGCCCGTTTTTTTTAACAATGTTCATTTTTGTTTGCTCATATTTATGAACATCGAGCATATTCATAACAAGGTTTAGCATTTGTTTACCGGCAAGCACTACTAATTCGTTTTTTGCCAGGCTCAAAACAATACTTAGCGGGTTTTTAAGGTCGTGCACTAGCATGCTAACCATGCCATCTTTAAACTTATCGAGTTCAATAAGTTTTTCGTTTGCTAATTTCAGGTTTTTTGTTTGTTGCTCTAACGATAGCTTTTGTTTTTCAATCTCTTCTTTTTGTTCAATAATTTCGTGGGTACGTTCAAATATAACAGCTTCGAGCTCACGGTTTTGGTTGTCGAGCTTTGTCGATAAACGTTCAACCTCGACAAATGCCTCCGATGTGTTTTTTGACAATACAAACGAGTGTACCATTATCATTATTAATAGCCCTACCGGCATTAAAAACGACGTGTCGACAATTTTGTTATAATACATAATATCGTTTAATATTATGACAAAAAAGAAAGCATAACCGGCAAACAATACTACCGAATTTTTGCGGTTGTTTATTAACGCTCGTATTAAACCATAAAAACCATAAAAACCGGCAAAAAATATTATTACCTGAAAAATAACCGGGGTATATGTAAATATTGATGGTGGCAACAATAATACAATTAACGAAAATATTATTGTTACAATTACTGATGCCTTAATAATTACTCTTTTAAATTCGTTTGGATACAACGACCTCCAAAACGCCAAAAATATTGGCATCATCCACATAAACGACAAGTATTCAAAATGAACTGCTAACAGCCATGGTATTCCCGGAAAAACCTCGAGTAAAATTTTTTCGCCGGTGGTTAACAAACGTACCATTGTTACAATGTTCATTAACGCAAAAAGCATTATCGATTTATCTTTTGGACGGTAAACATAAAGAACAATATGGTAAATGGCCATTATTAACATAATTCCAAAAAGCAGGTAACTAACCCCTAAGTTTTTCATTTTAAGTGCCATAATATTACTTTGCCTGCCAATAAGCATAACATCTTCGGCACCTCCTTTACGATGGTCAAAATTAGCTATCTGTATAATTATGTCCGAAACGCCGTTAACCGGTGTAAAATAAGCCTCGGCCCTGCCCCACCAGTTTTTTGTTGTATTGGCAGTGGTTCCGGGCTGTCCTACGTCAATAATTTTTGTACCATTTACAAACAAACTATAAGCGCAGTCAAACTCTTTTAGTTTTATTGCCAAAGGCACGTTGCCCTGGGTTACAATTTTAAAATGGTAAGTAGCATACCCTGCACCTTTTATTTTATGTCCATTAATTATTGTATTGTTCCATACACCCGGAATATTAATAAATGTATCGGGGCTATGCTTGTTAATACTGTCGGGGGCAACAAATTTTTGCCAGTAAAAAGCTGTTTCGCCAATTACTTTAATTATGGGTTTTGTAAAAAAATTATGTGAGCGTAAATCGAGTACACCTTTTTCGATTGTTGGGCCGTTTTTAAACCAAAACAAACTTGTTTTTAACTCATAATTAAATACCACAAACGACACAGTAAATAATATAAGTACATAAACCGTTATAAAAAGTACTTTTTTGTTCACAATAACAGCATTTTAAAACTGCTAAAAATATAAATTGTTACCGAGGTTTTAATCATAAAACTATAAAACTTAAATAAAATTACTTTATAGTACAATTGTTAAAAACTTCGTTAATTATTTAACCAACCTAAACCTCATGCACTAAAGCAAAAGGGTTATATTAGCATGTTTAATACAATATTTTAAATATGCCTAAATTATTTTTAACAATAGCAATTACCGTTACAACAATTTTTTGTAATGCTCAATTAACTACACTTTTACATCAGGGCGAGCCTGTTAAAGTAACATTTAGCCCAAACAACGGGCAATTATCAACATTCGACAACCAAATACTCGAAATACTAAAAATATGCAAAACTACCGGTGCACAAAACAACCAGTTAGTTTTTGACCTAAAAGAACATCGTAAAATTGTTAAAACTACCGACAAAACAACTGCTACTATTGAGCTTGGTAATTTAGTTTTAAATGGCAGTTTTAATTATAAACTATTCGATATTAAACCATACTTAATACCCGATATTGTTTCGTTCACCTATAATTTTAACACTGCTAACGGACAAATTATCGAAACTAATACAATTACAAACCAACAATTTAAGCCGGGCGATAACTTAGTTAAAATAGTAAAACACGATATTGAAACCGATACTACATACAAGCTGTTTTTATCGAATATACAGCTTGGTTTTAGCAAAAACAGCCTTAAACAAATTGACCATTTTGTTAAGCTTGTCGACGATTATTACAATGCAGGGGCACTACTTAACCTTATTAATCAACAACTTAACACAATTGTTTACGATAGTATCGAGATGCTCGAAACATACCAGCTTATGGTATTAAATCACGTAAAAATGCTTAACCAGCTTAAAACACAAAAGTTTGTTAATAAACTTGAGCTCGATATTAACGACCCTATTGCTTACAAACCAAATTTTAGCAAAACCGATACTCGTAATAAAGATGCAAAAAAACAGCTCGACAATACTTTAAGCAACATGCATATTACTTATTGCAACAAAGGCATCGACTGGCTTAACCGCACCGACACAAACAAAGCTAATCAACTGTTTTTAAAATCGATACAACTAAAAAACAATTATGCCCCACCACACTACCATTTAGCACAATATTATGCATCAAAAAAACTTTATTTTAAAACACTCGACACCTGCAAAAACATTATTAACAACCTAAAACCCGGTACCGACACCCGTTATGCAACTATTAAACTGGCCGAGTCGGTTATTTATAAAATTATCGACTCAACAAAACTAATAATCGGGCAAAATAATTTCGATTCGGCATTTGTTATTATCGAAAAAACCAGAAACTATGCAAACTCTATACAAGGCGTAAAACCTTTTACCGAATTTGACCAGCTACAAGGCATCATTTATCAAAAAATTTATAACAAACTTATTTTGCAAACCGACAGCTTAATAAAAAATAATTTACTTTTTGATGCTTATACAAACATCGATTCGGTCTTAAATTTCGAATCGAAATACCAACAACATATTGTTAATTCATCAAAAACCGACACTCTGCTTAATAACCTTTACAACTCGCTAATTACTTTGGCCGACAGTTTGTTAAATACCAAAAATATTGAAACAGCTGTAAAATGCATTAATTACGCGAGCAATATTTGCAATAAACACAATGCAGTACCTTGCTCGCAAATGCTTACTAATTTACAACTTAAGGCTAACACAATATATTACAACTCGTTGCTAAACAGCACTCAAATTATTATCGATAATAACCTGCCCGACTCGGCTATTGCCATTATTAATAAAGCCGAGAATTTTAGAAAAGCTAACAACCTTAAATACAACTATTTTTCGGACACGCTTTACATAAAAGCTAACCAGCTTATTTATAATAATTTAATTAATAATGCCGACAACCTTATTACACAACGTAAATACCAAAACGCGTTAAATTTATACGAAAAAGCTGTTCAAATTAGCGAGAACATTGCCATAAATAAAAACCCCCAAATACCCGAAAAAACTAAACAGGCGGCTGCCCAAACAATTTTATTATATTGTAACCAGGGCGAAACCCTTATCGATGCCATGCAACTTGTACAAGCCAACAATAAGCTAAATGAAAGTATAGAGTTATCGGAATTTTATAATTTGGGACAAAATACCGAAGTATCGACAGCAATTCGAAATTTGTCGGAAAAAATTAACCAGGGTAACTGTAGCGATGCCCTTTTAAATTATAACATAAAAGTATCGTCGGCAAAAAAACTAATAGCAAAAAAAGAATTTATTAACGCCGACAATGCTCTCGACAATGCTATTGACATTGCCAAAAGCCAAACCTGCAACCTTAACGACTCATTGCCAAAAACCATAAAAAAACAGATATCGGCAATGGTAACATACCAAAAACAATTACAACAAGTTAACGAACTAATTAACCAAAAAAACTTCGACAGAGCTATCGATTTATACTCTGAACTTACCACTTTTTATAACAACTCATGCGCCAACAACAACTATAAAATTGTACACCTATCGGTTTACAATTTTATTTATCAAAACCCTTATAACGATTTTATCGATTACTCGATAAGGTTTTTTACTACCAACAACAATACAAGCCAGGCTTTACAGTTACTTAATTTACTATACCAACGCGGTTACGAACCAGCCTGGACTAAACAAAGCCAAACTAACTTAGGCAAACAACTTGCAATTAACGATTACCAAATAAACCCAAACAACAATCCTAAAATAAAAATTATTGATTACACCAATAACCAAAAATGGTACAACAATTTGCGAAAGGCATATTTACTACAATGGAAAAATATGCAATAAATAAAAAACTTATAAAAAACGTAATAACACGAATTGTAAATAGCTTATAATATTGCTCGCAAAGCCTCAAAGGCGCAAAGAATTA
>CAZJCR010000109.1:0-12616 GCA_964544385.1 uncultured Bacteroidales bacterium | reverse complement strand
TAGAGTTTGTAAGTATTTCACTACACTCCATTAGTGAAACACAACAAACTCTACATCGTGGTTAACCTTAGTAAAGCACTTGCTCACATGGTTCAAACTGCTCAACTTAGGTTTAAGTTACAAATAATACCACAGCATTAATATTATGCAGTTTAATAAAACAAACAACAGTATTTTTTACTGTTGTTTGTTTTATTTACTTACACATGTTATTTTTTTACTACAAAAATACACTTAAACACCCATTGCATTAATATAAATACATATCGATATTTGTACATTATCAAATACTTATATTTTTATGTTACAACAAAAAATTGACCTACTAAACCAACAAGTACAAAATATTGATGTAACCAGCGCCTTAAAGTTTATTACAGCGCAAAACCCCGGCAAAATTGTTTTTACAACAAGCTTTGGATACGAAGACCAGGTTATTACCGATATTATTTTTAAAAACAACCTGCCAATTGAGGTGGTTACGCTCGATACCGGCCGCCTGTTTAAAGAAACTTACAAAGTTTTTAGCCAAACTATCGATAAATACAAAAAAAACATAAAAGTTTATTTTCCAAACAGCCCGGCTGTCGAAAAAATGATGACCGAAAAAGGCCCATTTAGTTTTTACCAAAGTATTGATAACCGCCACGAGTGTTGTAACATACGCAAAGTTGAGCCTTTAAACCGTGCCTTGCAGGGCGTTAATATTTGGATAACAGGCATACGTGCCGACCAAAGTCCTAACCGCCTTAACATGCAATTTTTTGAACCCGACAATGCACGGCAAATTATAAAATTTAACCCATTACTAAACTGGGACTTAAATATGGTTATAAACTATATTAACCAAAATAACGTACCTTACAACGTTTTACACAATCAGGGCTTTGTAAGTATTGGCTGCGAACCATGTACACGAGCCATAAAACCCGGCGACGATTTTAGAGCCGGACGATGGTGGTGGGAACAAAACTCAGATAAAGAGTGTGGCCTACACTCGAAATAATAATTTTAATTAAGTAAATATTTTTATATGGCTAACATAATAGACAAAAACCACTTACGCGAACTCGAGAGCGAGGCTATTTTTGTGATGCGCGAAATTGCAGCACAATTTGAAAAGCCCGTGTTACTTTTTTCGGGTGGTAAAGACTCAATTGTTCTTGTACACCTTGCTGTTAAAGCTTTTTACCCGGCACGCGTACCTTTCCCGTTACTGCACATTGATACCGGCCACAATTTTAAAGAGACACTCGACTACCGCGACAACCTTGTTAAAAAAATTGGCGCAAAGTTATATATTGGCTCAGTGCAACAATCAATAAACAAAGGCCGCGCGGTTGAAGAAACCGGCGTTAACGCAAGCCGCAATAAACTTCAAACGGTTACACTGCTCGACACGCTCGACGAACTTAAAGCCGATGCCGCTATTGGCGGTGGCAGGCGCGACGAAGAAAAAGCCAGGGCAAAAGAACGCTTTTTTTCGCACCGCGACGCGTTTGGTCAATGGGACCCAAAAAACCAACGCCCCGAACTGTGGAACCTGTTTAACGGACGCAAAAACATGGGCGAACACTTCAGGGTTTTCCCAATAAGCAACTGGACCGAGATGGACGTTTGGCAATACATTTTGCTCGAAGAAATACCAATGCCAAGCCTTTATTTTACACACAAACGCCGCGTTTTTAACCGCGACGGTGTTTGGCTGGCCGAAGCACCATTTATGCAACTTAAAGACGGCGAAAAAATTGAAGAACTTGACGTACGTTGCCGTACAATTGGCGATATTACCTGCACCGGACTTACCCTGTCGACAGCCGACAACCTTGCCGACATCGTTAAAGAAGTAGCAGCATCGCGAGTTACCGAGCGGGGCGGGCGTGCCGACGATAAACGCTCCGAGGCTGCCATGGAAGACCGTAAAAAAGAAGGATATTTTTAAAATTTAGTTAAATACTATGCAAAACAACGCTTATTTAGATATGGGCCTTTTAAGGTTCACTACCGCCGGCAGTGTCGACGACGGTAAAAGTACACTTATTGGACGCCTTTTGTACGACAGCAAATCAATTTTCGAAGACCAGCTATCGGCTATCGAGGAAACCAGCAAACGTAAAGGAAACGCCGAGGTCGACTTATCATTACTTACCGACGGCCTTAGAGCCGAACGCGAACAAGGGATTACTATCGACGTGGCATACAGATACTTTGCAACACCACTCCGTAAATTTATTATTGCCGACACCCCGGGGCATATTCAGTACACCCGTAACATGGTTACCGGCGCATCAACAGCTAACCTGGCTATTATTTTGGTCGACGCGCGCAACGGAGTTTTAGAGCAAACGCTAAGGCATACTTTTATTGCCCACCTGCTTAATATTCCACACGTGGTATTTTGCATCAATAAAATGGACTTAATTAACTATAGCCAGCAAACTTATAACCAAATAAAAAACGAGTTACAGGCATTGGTAAAAAAATTAGGCTTACGCGATGCCCGTTTTATACCAATTTCGGCAAAATATGGCGACAACGTGGTTGACCCATCGCAAAACATGGATTGGTACACAGGTACAACACTACTAAACCTTTTAGAAACTATTGAGATAAACCACGATGTTAATATTACCGATGCAAGGTTCCCGGTACAATACGTTATTAGGCCACAACAAACCGATTTTATCGATTATCGCGGGTATGCAGGCTGCGTGGCAAGTGGCGTGTTTAAACCCGGCGACAGTGTTAAAGTTTTACCCGCCGGTATTAGCTCAAAAATTTTGGCAATCGACTTTTATGACCAGCAAATTGACATGGCACTGCCATCGCAAAGCGTTACAATAAGGCTTACCAACGATATTGACCTTAGCCGCGGTGGTATGATAGTGCCCGAAAATAACCTGCCGGTTATTAGCAATAATTTTACCGCTAACCTTTGCTGGTTTAACGAAAAACCACTCGACACATCGAAAAAATACATTTTACGACATACTACTAACGAACTAAAATGTATGGTTAAAACCGTTAATTTTAAAACCGATATTAATACATACAATAACAATATTGACGATAAACAGGTTAACATGAACGATATTGTTAACGTGTCGATAGTTACAGCCGCACCAATATTTTACGACACTTACAATAAAAACCGCACTACCGGCAGCATTATACTTATTGACGAGGGTACCAACGAAACCATTGCTGCAGGCATGATTTGCCAGGAATAAAACTTTGCAAACTGCTTTACAGTTTACTTGTATCGCTATAATAAAAAATAATTGCACTACTTATAAACCCCTATTGAGCGAATAGCTCAATAGGGGTTTATAAGTAGTGCTTTTGTTTTATACTTGATACCACCCCCAACAAATACTTTTTTTAAATTGCTATATTTGCACCAAAATTTTGCACCAAAATGACAAAAGAACCACTTTTTGGCAAAACCCTTGACGAGATAAAAGCCATTTGTACCAAACATAACCTGCCAGGTTTTACGGCATCGCAAATTACAAAATGGCTTTACCAAAGCAGTGCAACAAGTATAAACCAAATGACAAACCTGTCGGGCAAAAACCGCGAACTGTTAAATAGTTTTTACGATTTTGGGCTATCAAACTACCTAAAAGTGCAACAAAGCACCGACGGTACAAAAAAATACCTTTTTAATGCAGGGCCAAACATGTTTATCGAAACAGCAATGATACCCGACAGCGACCGAAAAACAGTTTGCGTGTCGTGCCAAATGGGCTGTAAAATGGGTTGCGTGTTTTGTATGACAGGCCGGCAGGGTTTTCAAAGTAACCTTACAAGCGGGCAAATACTTAACCAGTTTCGCAGTATTGACGAGCATGGCCAAATAACTAATATTGTATACATGGGCATGGGCGAGCCGTTCGATAACATAACCGAAGTATTAAAAAGCTTAGAAATACTAACCGCCAATTGGGGCTATGCACTTAGTCCAAAGCGCATTACGGTTTCAACAATTGGTATTTTACCAGGTATTGCCCAATTTTTACAAAAAAGTAACTGCCATTTGGCCATAAGCTTGCACAACCCTTTTGCTGAGCAAAGGGCACAACTTATGCCTGTCGAAAAAAAGTACAATATTACACATGTAATAAAGCTTTTAAAACAGTTCGACTTTGGATTACAACGCCGCCTGTCGTTCGAGTACATTATGTTTAAAGATGTGAACGATACGCCCGAACATGTTAAAGGTTTAGTAAAATTATTGCACGGGCTTAGGTGTCGCGTAAATCTTATAAAGTTTCATGCTATACCCGGGGCAACTTTATCGGGGTCAACCGACAGTACCATGCAGCAATTTAAAGATGCCCTAAATGCCAACGGTATATTAACAACAATACGGGCATCGCGTGGGCAAGATATTTATGCTGCATGCGGCCTATTATCGACAAAAGAGCTGGTACAAAAAAACAGTATAAAAAACAGTTAGTTTTGTTTTATGAGCAAACACTGCTTAAAGGGTTGATATTTATTTGCATATTAAAACCATCACCAAAATAAATTAGCCGGGACAATTGCCTGCCCCGGCTAAATTGCATTTACAAGTAATAGAACTTAACGGTTCAACTTAGGTATAACCCCGTAATATTCAAATTGGGTTGCTACGGGCCAGTTGTTATTATCCCAGGTAATTTTGTGCACCATAAGTTTTGGTTTGCCATTGTCGTTAATGTCGTAACCATGGCTGTACATAAAATATGTATTGTTAAAATTGTAAACCGAGTTGTGCCCAATGCCATAATAGTTATTATTGCCGGCAACAATAAGCGTACCGCCGCCTTGAGTAAGCTCAACACCATCTTTATCGACATAAGGGCCTGTTGCTTTTTTGCTGCGGCCAACCCTTATATTGTATGTACTTTTGGAGCCACGGCAACATAAATCGAACGACACAAACAAGTAATAATAATCATTGTGTTTAAAAATAAACGGTGCTTCAATAGCAGCGTCTCCGGGGTCGGACTCGTGCAAACTAAAATCGCGCTTACGCGATGCTATTGTATGCCATGTTTGTGGTGTAGCCAATGTAATTAAGTTGGCATTTAGTTTTACCATTTTTAACCCGCCCCAAAACGATCCAAAGCAAAGCCAGGGCTGGTTTGTTTCGTCAAAAACTAAGTTTGGGTCAATAGCGTTCCAGTTGTCGCGGCCGGTAACCGATTGAACAACAATTCCGTGGTCAACCCATTTGTAGCTCTTGTTGTTTGGGTCGAGCGTTGTGTTTGTTGCCACACCAATACACGAGCGGTTACTTGCAAACGACGATATTGAGTAGTACAAATAATATTTACCGTTGTAAAAAGTAATATCGGGAGCCCAAATATTACCGTCGAAATTTGGCACCTGTTGTTTGCACCACTCGGGTATAGGGTTAAAAACCTGGGTTAAAAACTGCCAGTTAACACCATTGTCCGACTGCCAGCAGGCAACTCCAACACCGGTGCTAAACATATAGTATTTACTGTCGGTTTTAATGGCTACCGGGTCGTGCACAACAATTTGTTTGCTTTGTGCATTACCGGCAACCATAAAAAGCAATAAATAAACAGTAATAATAAGCTTATACATAATAATAATTATTTAATTTTTGCCCTTAACTGGGTAAACGAGTGAGCCGGAAAACTGTAAGTTAAAGTATTTGATTTAGCTTTAACAGCTTGTTTTTGAACTGTTTTAACCTCGGTTTTTCCAAAAGTGTTTTGTGCCATGGTTGTTGGTCCGTTAACCTCAAACACATCAATATCACCGTCGAACATACCAGTTTGCGAAATTATATCGGTAACAATAGCCTTATCTTTATGGCGGTTTACCACGTTAATAATAATATCGTTATTATTTTGTGCCACCGACACATCAAGGTAAGGCACTTTATCTTGTTTTGTAGTTGACTCACCCAGGCCAATAAAAAACTCGTTGGTTGAGTACACAGGGCAATCAACAAACACGTCGAGCGATGTACCATGAACATTTTTGGCAAACAGTTGCAAAGGGTAATAAATAGTTTGTAAAAACATGTCGGTTTGGCTGGTAAAAATTGGTGCAATAACATTAACAAGCTGAGCCATGTTAGCCATTTTAACAATGTCGGCATTACGTACAAACGAGTTTAAAAAGCCTGCAATAACTAAGGCATCTTCAAGGTTATAAAACTCTTCGAGCGCGTGTGTGCCAGCCATGGTTTCGTCGGTTCGGGCGCGGTACCACGAGTTATACTCGTCCCAGGCAATGTACACAGGTGGCCGGTTACCGCGATTAGCGCGTTGCATCTCGCGGTTTATAAGGCCTTTAACAACACGGGTACGTTCGTCTAAAACCATTGGTGTGGCCATATAATTGTAGTAGTTGCCGCCGGGGTTCCCAACGTACATGTGTAATGCCAGGTAATCAACAACATCGCGCAACTCGGCAAGTATTTTGGCGTTCCACTCGTTAGGGTCTGCATCGGGTCGATAGTTCGACGAGCCTGCTGCCACAAGTTTAATGTTTGGCGATGTTAGTTTCATTAGTTTAGCCGCTTCGCGTGCTTTTTTTGCGTAGTCGTCGGCATTAAGGTGCCCCATTTGCCAAAAGCCGTCCATCTCGTTGCCAAGGCTCCAGTAAATAATGTTATGAGGTTCGGGGTATCCATGTTTTTTGCGCAGTTCGGCAAAGTATGGGCCGTCTTTAACGTTACAGTACTCAACCCATTGTTGAGCCTCTTCAATAGTTCCGGTACCCATGTTAACCGAAAAATATGGTTCGGTACCCATTTCGCGGGCATATTCAATAAACTCGTTAGTACCAAAGCGGTTAGTCTCGAGCCTGTTCCATGCCAGTTCCATACGTGGTGGCCGTTGGTCTTTTGGGCCAACGCCGTCTAACCAGTGATAGTTCGACACAAAGTTACCGCCCGGGTAACGTGTAATTGAAACGTTAAGGTCCTTAACAGCTGCCAGTACATCTTTACGGAAACCGCGTTGATCGGCCAGTTCGGACCCTTCGTCGTAAATGCCTCCATAAACGCAACGCCCAAGGTGTTCAACAAAGTTGCCATAAATATTTTTGTCAATTTGACCAACTTTACGGTCGGTGTCGAATTTAATGCGTGCATTTTGCGCTGTAACAAAGTTAGTACTGCCAACAAAAATAGCCGTGACAGCAATGCTTGTTGCTAAAGTTTTTTTTATCGATAAATGTGCCATTAGTATAGTTTTAAGTTCATTTTTTTTACTGATGTTTATTACCCAAATTGAGCGATTCGTTCAATATTTTATTCAATAATTTTTTTGCCCCAAAAAGCCATTCCATCGGGTTTAATGCCTGTAAAAACAAGTGTCGAGTCGATAACACTTTCCCAGTCGCGGCCAACCGACACGTGTGTTTCGACAGTAATACCGTCGATATTAAGTTTAAGCCACGGGTAGTTAAAAGACCATGTGTTAGTACCCGACGAGTTAATTGTACCGTTGGCATTTAGGGTATAACTTGATGAATTTTGAAACTCGGGGTTTGTTTGTTCTTTGTCGAAACCCGGTACCACGTTGTATTTAAAGTTTATAATTTCCCATTTACCGGCAATACCGCTGTTATCAATATTATATTGTTTATGGCCTGCATAACGCTGCGGCGATGCTATTGGCCATCCGTCGGGTGTCCAAAAAAGTTCGCGTACATGTAAATCCATAAAGTACATATTAGAGCCAGGCCTGCCTTGGTGGGCAATGTAATATTTATTATTGTGGCTAAAAACCGTGCAATGCGATACTCCTTGCCAGCCCGAGTGTGAGCTAAATTTGTAAGGGGCAACAATCATGGGATAGTTGTCGGTATTGGCGTACATGTTATTGCCAAATATATCGACGTAAGGGCCTTGAACATTTGTGCTACGCCCAACGCGGATATTGTATTTTGTCGACAGCCAGTCGTAAGCAATAAACAGATAGTACATACCGTGGTCGGGGTTAAAAATAATTTCGGCACCCTCAATATTACCGTTCATTATTGAGCCGGTAAAACCTCGGTGAGCAATGCGTTTGCCACGGTCGCCGGGTTTAAGAGCAAGGCCATTGGCGGGGTTAAGCTGCATAATATAAATTCCGTCCCACGACGAACCGTATGTCATCCAATGTTCGCCATCGGGGGTAACAATAACCGATGGGTCGATACCGTTTGTTTGTGTTGATGTGCCATCGGTGCCAACTACCACATCAACCTCGTTAAAATAAAACGACGGGTTTGTTGATGTAGCTAAGCCTATGCAGCTTTTAAGGCCCACGTTTGATGCCAGCGAGTAATAAAGGCGGTAGGTACCTTCGTGTTCGATAACCGATGGTGCCCATAGGGAGTTGTTTGGCGTTGCGCCGGTTTTTTGTATATAGGCAACGCCTTTGGGTGGCAATTGGTCAAAAACCCAGCCAACAAAAGTCCATTCAATAAGGTTTTTCGATTTTCGTATTTGTAACCCGCTGCGTACATCAATTCCGTAGCCAACGTCGGTGCTGTAACAGTACCACCAGTCGCCAAATTTACGTATAATTGGGTCGTGCACGTTGTGTATGCCCCATTTATAGTAATAGTCGAAACTATAGGTGTCGTAATATGTGTCGGTAAGTTTTGTAAAATCGACAGGTATTGGTGTTGTATCGTTATTGTTGTTATTGATAATTACAGGTGGTTCGTCGTTACAAGCAGTATTAAAAGCTATAAAAGCAAAAAGGCTTAAGGTTTTAAATAGTTTGTATGTTAGTTTAAATGTCATTATGTAAATGTTTACAGGGTTAATATGGGGCTGCCTAAATAATATGGCAGCCCCGTTTTTATTTTGTAGCTAATTAGTTAGCACTATTTTGGCCTAAGTTTGGGTTAATAGCCAGTTCGGTCGATGGAATTGGCAGGTACTCGTGTCCTTGTTTCCAGGTAGCAAACTCGTCGTCGTGCGAAATAAGCTCTTGTAGGCGGTCATTATTATAAAACCACCCCCACCTTTTAATATCAAAATGGCGTATACATTCAACCGATAACTCGAGAACGCGTTGGTGTACAATTTCGTTATACAAATCGGTGTTCGACAGGCTTCCCTCGGTAATTGATGCCAGTTTAGCGCGTTTGCGCACCTGGTTAAGCGGTTTGTAGGCTTCGTTGTATCGACCAAGTTCGTAAAGAGTTTCGGCATAGTTTAGCAAAACTTCGGCATAGCGTATAAGCCTGTAGTTAATAACATTTCCAAGTCGTTCGCCGTCTTGTTCGAGCGTGTGCCCGTTAATACGCGAGTATGTGTATTTTGCAATAAAAATATTTCCGGCTTGCAGTGTTGTTCGGCCTAAAGCGTTAGTATCGCGGTAAGCATCGCGGCCAAAAATTGTGTTGTTGCGGCCGTCGGTGTAGGTGTCGTACTCGGGTTCGTACGATACTATTGTTGAGTAAAGGCGTGGGTCTAATTGTCCGTCGGTGGTAAGTTCTTTTTTAAACTCGTTGTAAAGCCATGTTGTAGGTTTAAGGTCGCCCCAGGCGCCAAATGCTGTAATTCCGTAGTTAAACCCGAGCGCGTGGCCTTGCCGCCAGTTTGTTGTTGAGTAGCTCCACCAGTTTTCGTCGGTACCAAAGTTACCAAATTGAATTTCGAAAACCGATTCGCTGTTGTTTTCGTTTTGGTATCCAAAGTTGTCGGCATAGTTATCAACCAGCGAGTAAACTTTTGATTCAATAATGTCGGATAGTAGTTTTTCGGCATTTGCCCAATCGTTTTGTATCATGTAAACCCGAGCCAGTAAGGCGCGAGCCGAGCCTTTTGTAGCCCTGCCTAATTGTCCTTTGTCGGCACCGTTCACGTTATTGTACGATAAAGGCAGCATATCAACAGCTTGAACAAGGTCTTCGACCATAAAGTTGAGCAGGTTTGAATAATTTGCGCTTGTTGGGTAAAACTCGTCTTCGCCATTGGGCACGGCTCTTAATAAAGGTGCAGTTTCGTAGTTTTCGGCAATGTTATAGTAAGCTAAAGCCCTAAGGAACAAAGCCTGGCCTTTAAGCCTGTTTTTGTAGTCGTTATCGGTAAAGTTAATATCGTCGATATATTTAAGTACAATGTTAGCTCGGTAAACCTGCATAAAGTACTCGCGCCAAAGCCATGTAAGCACGTCGTAGTCGTTAAGTACGGTAAAATCGCCCGAAAGGGGGTAAATAGTCCATGGCGATTCGCTCCACACGTCGTCGCCGCGCACGTCGATAAGTGAAGGAGTCATGCGGGCATAATAACCATCGACAATAAGGCGGTTGTAAATACCAATTACGCCTTCGGCAATTGAGTTTTCGGTTGTCCAAAAGTCGGCTGCTGTTTGGTTGTTAGGGTTAACAACATCGAGCTTGTCGGCGCAGCCAAAAGCCATTGAGGCAAATGTTAATGCTAATATATATGTTTTTAAATTTTTCATAGTTGTAGTAATTAAAAGTCAAAGTTCATACCGAATAAGAAAGTAGCAGGCAGCGGGTACGACCCGCCGTTGAAACCCGGAGCCCAAACGTCGGTGTTGGCAAAAGCGGGGTTAAAACCTTTGTATTTTGTTAGTGTATAAATGTTTTGAACCGATGCGTACAAGCGTGCCGATTTAAATGTATTTTTAAGTACCGATGTTGGGAAAGTGTAACCTAAAGTAATGTTCGATACGCGCAGGTAATCGCCTTTTTGGAGCCATCCGGGGCGGTCCGAGTCGCGGCCGTTTGCGTTGGGGTCCTGGTAAACAACACGCGGAATGTCGGTGTTTGTGTTGTCGGGTGTCCAGGCGTTTAAAATGTCTTGATGCCAGTTAAGGCCGCCGCCCGAGTGCATAAGTACGCGGTAGTTATAGTCGGCAACTAAGTAACCGGCAGCACCCGACATGAAAACTGTCAGGTCGAAATTTTTGTACTCGCATCCAAGGTTTATACCGTATGTAAATTTTGGTAATGCCGAGCCAAGGTCGGTTTTGTCGCTGTCGTTAATAACGCCATCGTTATTAAGGTCGGCGTATTTAATATCGCCGGCCCGAGTGCTTGCACTTTGGAACGGGCTTTCGGCAACCTCGTCGTCGGTTTTAAAAATGCCAAGGTATTTGTACCCGTAGTGGCGGCCAATTTCCTGTCCTTCGATAGTACGCGAAGCGGTTCCATAGCGTGGTTGCCCGTCTTGCCCAAGGCTAATAACTTTGTTTTTTATTGTAGTACCGTTAACCGAAATGTTGTATTTAAAGTTTTTTTCGCGTTCTTTAAAACCTAATGCAAACTCTAAACCTTTGTTGCTTAATTGAGCCGCGTTTGCGCGCAGGTTACGGTCAACCGAGCCTACTGTCAAAGGAATCTCAACATCAACTAAAATACCGTCGGTAAAGGCGTCGTAATACTCAATTGTAAAGTCGAGTTTACGGTTTAAAAAGCTCATGTCGGCACCAATGTTGGTAGTTGTTTTGTTTTCCCATAAAAGTTTTTGTGGAAAAATATCGTCCTCGCTCGAGCCTTGTACCATAACGTTGTTAAAACTGTAAACCTGGTTGCGGTTAAGTACGGCAAGGTACTCGTAAGGGCCAATAGCCTGGTTGCCTAACTTGCCCCAGCCGCCGCGTAGTTTAAGTTCTGACACGTAATTTGCAAGAGCTGCAAAAAATGGTTCGTTGTGCATTTTCCAGCCTAACGAGAAAGAGGGAAAAATTCCTGACCTGTAGTTAGCCGATACCCTTGATGTTGCATCGTAACGTATATTGGCTGTCATAAGGTATTTGTCGTCGTACTCCATGTTTGCACGGCCAAGGTACGACAGCATAAATGCGTGTTCTTGGTACGAGCGGGCAACCGAGTTTGTGGCATTTGTAAGTTTTGGGTAATAAGGTTCGCTAAAGCCCTGGCCTTCGCCCTCGATATTATAATAGCTGTAAGCCTGAAAAGTTTGGCCTGCCAAAGCATCAACTTTAAGTTTACTAATTTGGGTTTTAAAGTTAAGGGTGTTTTCAACAATGCCGTTAGTGTACTCGCGCCAGCCCTCGGTAAGTACGGCGGTATTGTTGGTGTAAAAATTACTGAACGAGAAAGCCGGTATCCATAAGTAATCGTGGCAATGTGTTTTGTCGTACGACACGTTAATTTTGTAGTCGAGCGAGCTTTTGCCAAAGTCAAAAATATCGCCAAATTTTATTATACCATAGCCGTTGCCCAGTACGCGGTCGACATTAACAATATTGCTAAGGCTTTTATTAACGCCAATAATGTTAAGCGAGTAGTCTTCGCCTTGAGTTGTAACGTCGTAAGTGCCGTACCCGTTTGGCTGTTCAGGGTCGTAAACTTTCATGGTAGGAATAAGCGATGTAAGTGTTAACACCATAGTGCTTGAGCCGCCCGAGAACGACGAGTGGCTTGTTACATTAAGCGAGTTTTGGTTTGTATGCGTGTAAACTAACGATGCACCACCACTAAAGAATTTTTTTTCGAATGTAGTGTTAGCGCGTGCCGAGTAGCGTTTGTAGTCGGGGCCAAAGCCAACCAAAGTACCTTTCGAGTCGAGGTAATCGAGTATTATGGCATAAGTTCCGGTTTCGCCGCCACCTGTCATAGCCACGTTATGGTTGTGCCTAATCCCGGT
>CAZJCR010000108.1:5031-12627 GCA_964544385.1 uncultured Bacteroidales bacterium | reverse complement strand
TTATTTCGATGCCGAACAAAATTATATTTACCTTAAACGGTTCACGTTTGAAGATACAAACAAAGAGATATGCTTTATTGGTGAGTCCGAGGGGTCGAAACTGCTGTTGTTGTCGGGCGAAAGGTGGCCGGTTTTTCAAGTAATTTTTGGTGGTAAACATGCTGCCCGCGTGCCCGAAAATATCGACGCCGACGAGTTTATTGCAGTTAAAGGTGTTAAAGCAAAAGGTAAAAGAATATCGAATTTTGATGTAGACACTGTTGTTGAAATTGAACCATTGCAAAAAGAGCTGCCCGATAATGATACCGATGCCAATGATGATGATATTATTGACGATAGTGCCGATATTGATATTGAATTGCCCGATGAACCCGGCGAACAAATGTCGTTAGATTTATAGTATGGTAATTTATTTGATTGGTTACATGGGCTGCGGCAAATCTACTGTTGGTAAGCAGCTTGCTAATAAAATTGAGTACAGTTTTGTCGATTTAGACGAGCTTATAGTTAAAAAGGCCGGTAAAAGTATTGTCGAAATTTTTGAACAACATGGTGAACCTTTTTTTCGACAGCTTGAGCGCGATGTTTTAGCCGGTACATGTAATTTGCAAAATGTTGTAATTGCCACAGGTGGCGGTGCCCCATGCTTTTTCGATAATGTTAATGTAATGAACCAAAGCGGCATTACAATTTATATTAAAATGCCAGCAAAAGCAATAATATCGAGGTTAAGCGGTGATATTAATAAAAGACCGGTTTTAAAAGGTAAAACTCCCGACGAGCTTTTGAGTTTTATTACCGATGCGCTAAAACATCGGGAGCCTTTTTACAATCAGGCAAAAATTACTGTCGATGGTATAAATTTAAGTGCAGGTATGTTAATAAGTGCGATTGAAAAATACGGGTTATTATTCAACGCAACGCAATAAATCTTTAATAACATTTTGCCTCGATTCCTTTAGGCTTTCGCTTACCCAACCGGTTTCCATATAATATTTAAAAGCAACAACCGGTTTGTCGGTTAATATATTATATTGGTCGGCCGATAGTTTGTAAATAAGCAACGAGGTAACATCGAGGTAGCTGTCGGTTTGTGCCGTGTCTTGCGGCATTGCTCGCGGAAAAAGGACAACCTCTTCGCCCGACGATAAAATGAGTGCAATTTCGCGGTCTTCTTCAATATCAAAACCATTATATTTAAAATACGATATTTTAAGGTATTTATTACGGCCAATACACTGGGCTTTAATATTTACGGGGTTATTATTGAGCCTGAAAAGCATTTGTGGGGCTGTTCGTTTAACAACCATCTCGGTTAAAGCGTCAATCTCGTCGCGCTCGTATTCGCATTTTTGGGCAAAAATATTATTTGTGAAAAAAGTAAATATGGTAAAAAGTATAATTATTGAATATTTAAACATTAGTTTTTGTTTTATAGTTTCGATAGTATTTGCATAAATTTTTCGTTAGGCTCGGTACCGGCAGGGTTGTCGGAGTATTCGGGCTTAATTCGTTTAAGTAAATAAGTATTTAAATTGCCTTTATAATGTTTAATTGTTTTGTTTGTAGGTTCACATTCAAAAAAGCCGCCAATTTCGTGATAAGTTGTTGCCGATATAAAAATAGAACCACTGTTGGCAGT
This sequence comes from uncultured Bacteroidales bacterium, assembly GCA_964544385.1. Lineage (GTDB taxonomy): Bacteria > Bacteroidota > Bacteroidia > Bacteroidales > SZUA-534 > CAZJCR01. The sequence continues at coordinate 10,985 of CAZJCR010000108.1, read as the reverse complement.
TTTTTCGACTTCGGCGGCTAAATTAACAGCATCGCCCCAAATATCGTAGCTTAATTTTGAATTACCAACAACGCCGGCAATAACATTACCTGTATGTATGCCAATGGCAATGTTAAAAACAGGCAGGTTTTTATTTAACCGTTTGTTGTTAATAATTTTTGTTAAGCTAATAATTTCGAAAGCGCACAAAGCTGTGTCGATAGGGTTGCTGCGGTTGCGTAAAGGAACGCCTCCGGCACCTAAATAAGTGCCACCGTTGGTTTTTATTTTTTCAACATAATGAGCTTCTAAAATTTGGTCGAAAAGTACCAGGCACTCGTGTAATTGTTCAATAAGCTGTTCAATATCGGTAGTTTCCGACAGTTCAATAAAATTGCGGAAATTAAGGTTCAAAACCGATACTTTTTTATAATGCCTTGGCGATGCAAACCCTTTCTTTTTAAGTTGTATAGCAACCTCGTAAGGCAGTACTTTGCTTAAAACCATGTCCGACTTTTGTTTGGCTTGTTCAAGGGCTTCTTTTTCGTCGTAAAGTTCTTTAATTTGCTCTTCAACAATACCTTTAACCGATTCAATGTGCTCGGTCAATGTTAAAGTGTTTTCCTGTCGTTGTAATAATTCTTCTTCAACCTCTTTTTGTTGGGTTATGTCGGTTTCGATAACAATAAATCGTTCAATAATACCATTCAGGTTTTTAACCGGGGTAAATGTTGATTGTATCCACTTACGTAGCCCTTTTTTGCCAATTACCGGGCGGCTAAAGCTTAACGACCCGTGAGAGTTAAAGAATGAGCTGTCGGTTTCTTGTAAGCGGCTAATAAAACCAAGGTCGCGTTCGTTTTTTGAGTATTGGTCGGCTTTGTATCCGTAAAGGCGGTAAAAAGCAGGGTTGGCCCATTCAATTTTTCCTCTATTGTCGAGTATAATTATAGGGTTATCGACTAATAAAGCTATCGAGTTAGTGAAATTGTCTGATGGTCCGGTGCTTTTATTCATTGGTTATTTTTGAAATATTGTTCAAAAAAGCTTTTAAAAGTACAAAAATTAATATAAATGGTTACAGTTTAATAAAAAAATGTAAATAATCATTATTACCTAAGTTGAGCGGTTGGAGCTATGCTTACAAAAGCTTTACTTAGGTATAACCCCGATGTAGATTTTGTAAGTATTTCACTAACCAAGTGTATTGAAATACTTACAATAATTAAATCGATTGAGCGAATAGCTCAATTTGGGTATTATCAATAAAATAAGTATTTGTAAAGCCTTTATAACTTAATATTAAAACATTGAGCGAATAGCTTAATTTGAGTTTGTGTAAAAAATTTATATGATAATACAAACCGCTTGTTAAACTGTATATTTTGTTAATAATGTTTAGTTGCATTAAGTAATTAATTTTGATTTTATTATGTGATAAATTATTGAGTTTGTTAATAAAAAATTATATTTGCTAACAGTTTTATCTGTAAAAAAATAACTGTAACTGCTTGTAATACAAATTTATATTAAAATGAAAAGTGCTGAAATTATAACCGAAAAGGGTACAATGAAAGTGGTATTTTATGATACCGATGCTCCAAATACTGTTGAGAATTTTATTAAGTTGTCGAAAAGTGGTTTTTATAACGGGCTTACTTTTCACAGGGTAATACCAAATTTTGTTATACAGGGTGGTTGCCCTAATGGTACTGGTTCGGGTGGCCCGGGTTATACAATTAAGTGCGAGTTAACTGGCAATAATCAGTACCACGACCGTGGCGTTCTTTCAATGGCACATGCTGGCCGTAATACTGGTGGTTCGCAGTTTTTTATTTGTCATAACCGCGAAAATACTGCTCATTTAGACCGTAACCATACTTGTTTTGGTAAAGTTGTTGAAGGGCTCGAAGTTATTGATGCTATTAGGGCTGGTGATATTATTGAAGAAATTAAAATTGTTGAAGAATAAAAATTGTTTTAGGTTTAGTTGAGGAGGTTGCTTTTATTTATTAATAGGCAGCCTCTTTTTTTTTGAGTATAAATACGACTATATTTTTATTTACCTTATTGTACATTGCAAACTTTACTGGTGCAATTATAAATTAACTTTTTTATTGTATTACAGCATTTTGTAAAGGCATAATTGTTTGTTATTAAACAAAAGCAATGACATTTAAAAGAACATTATTATTAGTTATATTTTTTAATTTAGTACGTTTAGTATTAGGTTTATTAATGTACACGCCATTTAATTTGTTTAATATGGCTGGTATCGATAGTAGCAATATTAGCATATTGCCCGATACTGATTTTTTAAATTCAAGTTCGGTAATTGGCGGTTTTGTTGGTATGTTGCTAATACAGATAATAGTTTTTTTGTTAGCAAGCTATATAATACCAAGTAACCGAAAATATTGGGTTATTGCTGCTTTTTCGTCGTTATTGTTGCTTTATAGAGGAGTATATTTATCTGGTACCGATTTGTTATACAATATTTTATGGTTGTTGAGTATACTGTTTTTTTATAAAGCTATATTTAAAAACAAAAGTATTTTTTGGATATTAGCCGGTTTGTCGGTTTGTGGGGCATATCTTTTAGCTTATAACAGCTACTTTTTATTAGTAGGTATATTGGTATTTTTAATTTTTTCGACAAAAAAACGAATCCTGTTATTGACATGGAAACCTTATTTTACGGTTGTGTTATTAATGGCAGCAGCATTTTTGTCGTATAAAACAAGTTTTGGAAATGGTTTTGTACCGGGTTCTATTGAATCGGCAGCAAGGCCATACGAGCTTTGTGGTTTTTCGGTACAAACAATAAAAAGCCAAATTTATTGGCAGCTTTTATTACTTATGCCCGTATTTTTTGTTGGTATATGGTGGGTTGTTTTAAAATATAGCTATCGTATATTATCAAAACCCAACCAAATAAATATTGAAATTTGGTTTTTGTTAAGTTTTTTTATGCCAATGTTTTTGGGATATTATTTGTTACTTCCTTTTAATGTTTTGCATTTCGATTATCTTTTACCAGCTTATATAACAGGTTTTATAATATCGGGCAAACTACTGCGTACAAGATGGCTTATGCTACAGCTTGCACTTGGTACGGTTGGGCATATATTTTGGTTTTTTGTATAACCTAAGTTGAGCGTTTGGAGCTATGATGTAGAGTTTGTTGTTTTTCAACAACGATGTGCTGTGAAATACTTACAAAATCAAAATCGATTGAGCGAATCGCTCAATTTGGGAATAAGCCAAACGTTAATATTCGGTTTTTAGCGGAATAGTAATTTTTACAAAAACGCCCTGTCCACAATTGTTGGTTTTTTTATCGATAATATCAAAAAAGCATTGTTTTTTTGTTATAGTTTGTAAAGTTTGCAGCCTTTGCCGGGTTATTGACATAGCCATTGAAACATGCTTTTTACCTTTATTGTTGTTATTTAACTCTATACCTCTGCCATTATCGTCAACCGTGATAACTAAGTTATTGTTATGGTTTTCGAACCTGATAATAATTACGCCTTGATAATCGATACCATTAAAGCCATGTTCAACCGAGTTTTCGACAAAAGGTTGTACCAGCATCGAAGGTATAAGGGTAATGTTATTGTCAATATTGTCGCTAATTTCAAAATAGTAATCAAAATGGTTTAAAAAGCGTAAGCGTTGTAAGCGTAAATAGTCGTCGAGTATCTCAATTTCGTTGGTAAGCTGAATGTAATCGGTTGACGAGCTCATTAAAATGTTGCGCATAAGGCGCGAAAAATTTACTAAGTAATCGGCTGCCTCTTTTTTGTCGTTTTTCATAATAAAATTTTGTACTGCAGCCAGCGAGTTAAAAATAAAATGAGGGTTTAAATTTGCGCGCAAAAGTTTTTGCTCGAGCGATATTTTGCTTATTCGGTTATTATAACTGCGTTTACGGAACCATAAAATGCCAAGTAAAATGCTAATTGTTAAAACTCCTACAATACTTATAAGAATAAAAATTTGGCGGCTCATTTTTAAACCTTCGAGTTCGGCCTTTTGATTTGCTATTTGCATCTCTTGTTTCGATTGCCGTGCTTTAAAAAGCTCTTCCATGGCTAACGAGTTCTGTCGCGATATCTCGGCGTTTATTGAATCGTTATATGTCATGGCATTTTGTTTGTAATTAAGGGCTTTGTTAATTAAATTGTTGTTAATGTAAAACTGTGATAGCAAATTTGCTGCCTCAACAATTTGCGATTTGCTGCCAATTTCAGATGCTATTGTAAATGCTTTTAATAAATTCTCTTCGGCTTTAGGGTTGTTATGCATCAACATATACACGTACCCTATTTTACGGTAGTTATCGGCGGTATAAATTAGGTCGCCAATATCTTTGTTTAAATTTAGCGATGAGTAGTAGTGTTCGAGTGCTTTTGGATAATTGTTTTTTGCTAAGTAAACATTGCCAATACCGTTTTGGCAAATAGCCTGCCCCAGTTTTGAGTTAATTTCGACATTAATAATATACGATTGGTTAAGATAAAAAAGTGCCGAGTCGGTATTGCCAAGCGACAGCCATGCCTCGCCAATATTATTAGTGTTTATTGCCTTGCCTAACATGTTGCCTGTTGTTGTGTTAAGGTATTGTAACGACCTTTTAAAATACCTGATAGCCTCGTGATGGTTGTTATAACTGTAATAAACATTGCCAATACCGTTAAGCGAGCTGTGAACTAAAAAAGTATCGTTATTAGTCTCGGCCCATTGCAGGGCTTTCATATGCAAGTCAAGGGCTTCGGCATTGTCGTCCATGCGGCGTAAAGTAACGGCAAGTTCGTGCGTGGTATATGCTTTAAGGCTGTCGTTGTTTATAAGCTCGGCAAGTAACATCGATTTTTGATAAAACATTATGGCTTGTGCAAAGTCGGAGTTGTTGCGGTAGCGTTTGGCAACAGTGTTGTAAATTTTTATTTTATGGCTGTTTTGGTCAATTGCACTTGCAAGTGAGTCGGCCTGCTTTAAGTAGCTGTCGAATAAACCGGTATTCCAATTGTATATTTTATAATATTTTTGCGACACATCAACCAAACTATCGATAGTTTTAATTTGCGCGACAATATTATCAGGTTCGTTGTTTTTATAGCCAACACCGCAAGCCGCAATAACAGCAGCTGCTATAATTAATAAAACATTTTTCACTTTACAGGTATTTTGTGCAAATTAAAGCTAAAATAATGTAACACAAAACACTAATGTCAAATTGTCGTGATATTTGCAGTTGGTAAGGTAATTGAGAGTAAGCCTTATGAAGCAGTTTGCTAAAAAGGTTTATACTTTGTAAGCATATTCTTAACTTAGGTAGTTAAACGCAACAAAACCATTTTTTTGATATTTAAAACTGTTTAATTTATACATATTATACTCGAATAGGTAAATAATACTATTATAATGAATCACGAGCAACGCAAACTTTTTCATTCGCTGGTTTTTCCACTAATGTTTTTGTTTATAATATGGGCAGTTTATCTTGGGTCGGTAGTAATAAACGCCGATTTATCGGTTATTGGCATATATCCCCAAAAAACACGGGGCCTTGCCGGAATTATATTATCGCCATTTGCCCATGGTAATTTGCAACACATATTGTCAAACTCGTGGTCGTTTTTAGTTTTGTCGGTAATGTTGTTTTATTTTTACCGGTTAATAGCTTATAAAGTGTTTTTTTTAAATTGGATAATTTCGGGGGTATTGCTATGGATAGGGGGGCGCAGCGTATACCATATTGGAGCAAGCGGGTTGGTTTATGGTTTGGCTTTTTTTATATTTTTTAGCGGTGTTTTTCGTACCGATAAAAATTTGCGGCCATTGTCGCTTGTTGTTGTATTTTTATACGGGGGCATGGTGTGGGGGCTTATGCCACAAAATAACCATATTAGCTGGGAAGGTCATTTGTACGGCGCAATGTCGGGCATAGCACTTGCGTGGTATTATCG
>CAZJCR010000108.1:0-5021 GCA_964544385.1 uncultured Bacteroidales bacterium | reverse complement strand
AAATTGCTTTATATAATTTATAAAAACTTTTATTAAAAAACCAATTAATTTTATACCAGCTCCCGATGGTTTGTCTGTTTCGGTTACATGGGGCAACCAGGTTAGTGTTGATTATCATTATATTGAAAGTAATAGTACCGATGATACCTTGCCCGATAACCCGAATGAGGTTAACTTTAACCCAAATTGAGCGATTGCCGCTCACGATAAGGACTTTGTAAGCATTTTGCTATACTTAGTTTGTAAAACATAACAAAATATACATTGTAGTTATACCTGAGTAAAGCACATGTTTGCTATACATAAACCGCTATACTTAGGTATAATAATGGCAATGGTTAGCCCGTTAGTTTATTTTATTAGATAAACGGTAAAATTCAATTATTTTTGTTGGCATTTAAAAAACAAAATATGTATTCACTTTTGAAAAAAGAAATTTCGGTATTTTTTAGTTCGTTAACCGGGTATATGGTTGTTGCAGTTTATTTGTTTGTAACAGGCATATTTATGTGGATAATACCTGGCCAAAATAACTTGTTCGACACGGGTTATGCTAATCTCGACACATTTTTTACATTGTCACCCTGGTTGTTCATGTTTTTAGTACCAGCGGTAACAATGCGCCTTTTCCCCGACGAGATTAGGACCGGTACTATTGAACTGCTTATAACAAAGCCGCTTACAAGTTTTAAAATAGTTATGGCAAAGTATTTATCGGCATTGAGCATAGTTTTAATAGCCATAGTGCCAACATTTGTATATTTTATTTCGGTATATATACTTGGCAACCCTGCCGGTAATATCGATATTGGTGGTACCTGGGGCTCGTACCTTGGCCTTGCGCTTATGGCAGCTTTGTTTGTAAGTATAGGAACATTTGCATCGGCACTTACCGACAACCAAATTGTAGCTTTTTTATTGGGTGTTTTACTAATTTTTACTTTTCATTTTGGTTTCGAACTTTTTGCCGGGTTGTTCCAACAAACTAAAGTTGAGCACGCGCTTATTTTTTTAAGCATTAACTCGCATTTTGCATCGTTAGGCAGGGGTGTTATCGATACCCGCGATATTGTATATTTTGCAATACTAATAATATTGTTTATAAATTTAACAAAAATAAAAATTCAAAGCCGTAACTGGTAATTTATCAATATGCAAAAAAACAGTCAAAAAAAAACACAATTACAACAACTCATAATAGTTGTTGCAATGCTTGTGTCAATAGCAGTTATTTCAAATTTTATTTTTACCCGCTTCGACCTCACCTCCGATAAACGATATACCTTGTCGGAGCATACTCGCGGGCTTGTTAAAAACTTAGACGATATTGTATATTTTAAGATATATCTTGATGGCGATTTACCACCGGGTTTTACCAAACTTAAAAACTCGGTACGCGAGTTGTTAACCGACCTTAAAGCTTATGGCGGCGAAAATATACAATACGAATTTATTGACCCTGCCGAGAGTAGCGATAAACAAACACGCAACAAAGTATTTAAACAACTTTACGATAAAGGGCTCGACCCAACCAACCTTCAGGTTAACGAAAGTGATGGCGCAACATCGCAAAAAATAATTTTCCCGGGCATAATTGTAACCTACCGAGGAAAAGAGCTGCCTGTAAATATTCTGAAAAACTACGTGGGGCACTCGCCCGAGGCAAATATTAATAGTTCGGTACAAGCTTTAGAGTACGAAATAACTTTTGCCATAAACAGGTTAATTACCAATAAAGTGCCTAAAATTGGTTTTGTAACCAACCATGGTGAGTTGCCAGCTATCGAAGTTGATGATATAGCCATGTCGTTATCATCGTTTTATCACCTTGAGCGTGTTGCACTTAACGAGAACCTATATAGTGTTAAAGATACCCTTAATCAATATCGATACGATTTACTTGTTATTGCACGACCAACAAAAACTTTCACCGAAAAAGACAAGTTTATTATCGACCAGTTTTTAATGCACGGTGGTAAAATACTTTGGCTTATCGACGTTGTTCAGGTTGATATCGACAGCCTTAGTTACTCACGCTCAACAATGGGTTTGGCAAATAACCTCAATATCGACGACATGCTATTTAAATACGGTGCACGCTTAAACCCAAATTTAATACAAGATATGCAGTGCGCCGTAATTCCGGTAAATACAGCATTAATAGGGCAGCAGCCCCGATGGTCGCCGGCACCGTGGATATATTTTCCATTGTTGCAACCCCCATATAATAGCCCAATTACAAAAAACCTCGATATGGTTAAAGCGCAGTTTGTTGGCTCAATCGACACTGTAGGCTTAAACCCGCAAATCGATAAAAAAATTCTGCTTACAAGCTCAAAATACTCGCGTACAGTAATGGCACCGGTATTAGTCGATTTGTCGACAATAAGCGAAAAAATTGAACCCGCGCGGTTTAACCAAAAAAACCTGCCGGTTGCTGTTTTGCTCGAGGGTAAATTCGAGTCGGTTTTTGCAAACCGAATTACACCTCAGCTACAAACCGATTTTAGTTTAGAATTTAAACAATTTAGCCTGCCAACTAAAATGATAGTAATATCCGATGGCGATATTATTCGAAACCATGTGTCGGGTAGTGGACAAAACGCCGAACCATTGCCATTAGGTTACGACAGGTTTACAAAACAAACTTTTGGAAATAAAGAATTTATTGTTAATTGTGTTAACTACCTGTGCGGAAATAAAGGCATGATGGAGTCGAGAGCCAAAGAACATAAACTACGGCTGCTCGACAAACCACGTATGACAAAACAAAAAACTATGTGGCAGGTAATTAATGTTGTTTTGCCGTCGGTATTGGTTGTGTTGCTTGGTTTTGTAATAAGGTTTTATCGAAAACGTAAGTATGGTAAATAAATACATAAACCAGTAAACATAAAATATTATAAACAATTTACAGATGGAACACTCATGTAGAATGTTTATACAATCACGTATGAAAAACAATTTAAGTGTTGCTCCAATCTTAACTTTAAAATTAATTACAGATGAAAAATAAACTATCGATAATAATATTAATAGCCTTGGCAACATTAGCTATTTATTTGCTTGCCACAAACCAAAAAGGTACATATAAAGAACTTCGCGACTTTGCTGTTGAAGATACAGCATCGGTAAACAAAGTATTTTTGGCCGATAAGGCAGGTAACACAATATTGATTGAGCGTACAAGCAACTACTGGGTACTTAATAGTAATTATATAGCTCGGCCCGACCTTGTAAACCTTTTATTAAAAACCGTGCACGGCCTTAAAATACAAGCCCCGGTAGCAAAAGCCGCCCGCGATAACATTATTAAAAACATGGCTGTAAAGTCGACAAAAGTTGAGGTTTACCAAAAAAACAAACTTACTAAAGTTTTTTACGTAGGTGGCCCAACACCCGATTCGCATGGAACATACATGATACTCGAAAAATCGTCGACACCATTTATTATCGATATACCCGGTTTTAGGGGATACCTGTCGACACGCTTTGTAACAAGCGAAACCGACTGGCGGTGGCAATTGGTGTTTAACTATAAGCCAAGTCAAATATCGCAAATTGAATTACAAAATATTAAACAACCAGAACAGTCGTTTAATATAAATGCAAATACATTTACAGTTACAAAGCCCGGTAGCAATGCAAGCCTTACAAATATCGACACCCTTGCCCTGCGCGCTTATCTTAATAATTTTAAATCGGTATTTTTTAATAAATTTATCGATGATGTACCTGTTGCCTGGCAAGATTCAATTATAAACAGCCAGCCAATGTATATTTTAAAAGTTGTTGACAATAACGGCAAAACCGACATTGTTAAAGCTTACAATAAACCAGGTTGGGGCAAACGCGATGAGTTTGGCGAAGTACTCCAAAACGACCCCGACAATTTCTTTTTATTACTTAACAACGGCGAGCTTGTTTATGCTCAATACCTGTCGTTTTTACCATTATTTAAACATGCCAACAGTTTTGTTAAAAACTAACATGTTTAAAAAGTTTTTAGAACAGATAATTTTTAATATTTTTGGTTTCTTTTTAAATACACCATACTATGAATTTTATTGTATCAAGCACATTATTTCTTAACCACTTACAATCGGTAAGTAAAGTTATAAGTTCAAAAAATACGTTGCCAATACTCGACAACTTTCTATTTCAGTTAACCGATAAAGTATTAACTATTACCGCATCTGATTTAGAGACTACACTTATAACAACATTAGAGCTCGACAGTGCCACCGATAATGGTGTAGTTGCTGTTGATGCCAAAAGGTTAACATCAATACTTAAAGAGTTTCCTGAACAACCATTAACATTTAATATCGACAACAACACTTTTGCAGTTGATATTATATCGGAAACCGGTAAATACAGTATTGTAGGCCAAAATGCCGAGGATTTTCCCCAGTTGCCCGAGCTTAAAGGCGATGTTAACACCGTAAGCATAGCAAGCGATATTTTATACAACGGTATAAGTAAAACACTTTTTGCCGCCAGTACCGACGAGCTTAGGCCAGTTATGACAGGTATTTTTATTGATGCCTCGCCCGAAAACCTTACTTTTGTTGCATCTGATGCTCATAAACTTGTACGTTACCGCAGGTCCGACGTTAAAGCCGACCAGGCAGCTTCGTTTATACTACCCCAAAAACCAGCAGGCTTGTTAAAAAATATACTTCCAAAAGAAGAGGGTTCGGTTAACCTGCAGTTCGACAACAAAAATGCCATGTTCGAGCTTAAAGGGTACAAAATGTATTGCCGCCTTATAGAGGGTAATTATCCTAATTACGAGGCAGTTATACCTCGCGAGAACCCAAACAAACTTACTGTCGACAGGTTAGATTTTTACAACGCCCTACGTCGCGTTTCAGTTTTTTCGAACCAAGCCAGTAACCTTGTTAAAATAAACCTTACCCCAAACGAATTAGTAGTTTCGGCTCAAGATATCGATTTCTCGATTTCGGGGCTCGACAGGGTTAAATGCCAATACGAGGGCGATGCAATGGAGATGGGTT
>CAZJCR010000107.1:0-12862 GCA_964544385.1 uncultured Bacteroidales bacterium | reverse complement strand
GTTATGAGCCCAACGAGCTACCAACTGCTCCACCCCGCAATATATTTTGAACGTTTGTTATCGTATTAGCGGGTGCAAATATATAACAATTATATTTTAATTACAACTAATATTAATAAATATTTTAAATATCGTTTAACTCGCAGTTTTGCAGTGGGTTAGCCGACCATTCTTTGTATAACTCACGGTTTTTAAATATATCGCAAGCCATATATATTGCTTGCCTAAACGAATTTTCATTTGCTTTATCCTGACCAGCAATATCGTATGCTGTTCCATGGTCGGGAGTTGTGCGGATAATGGGTAGACCGGCTGTGTAATTAACACCCGTATTAAACGATAATGCTTTAAACGGTGCTATTCCCTGGTCGTGATACATTGCTAAAATAGCATCGAATTTTTTAAAGTTATCGGAACCAAAAAAGCTGTCGGCCGGATAAGGGCCTAATGCTAAAATTCCTTCATTATTTGCTAATTCAATTGCTGGTATTATTATTTCTTTCTCTTCGGTTCCAATAATACCATTATTGCCGGCATGTGGGTTTAATCCAAGTACAGCTATTCGGGGTTTACGTATCGCAAAATCAACTAATAACGTTTTTTGCATAACACGTAATTTTTTAAGAATATTGTTTTGTGTTATATGCGCTGGGACATCGGCTAAAGCAACATGCCCCGATACAATTCCTACGCGCATTATTTCGCTCGTTATGAGCAATAAAGGTTCTTTGCTGTTAGTTTGTTCCATTAAATATTGTGTATGCCCTTTAAAATTTAATGGTTCAATACTTGTGTTTTCACGATTAAGAGGGCTTGTAACTAATGCATCAAGTTTACCTGACAGTAAATCGGCAGTAGCTTTTTCGAGCGATATTATTGCTGACTCGCCTGATATTTGTGTTGCTTTGCCAAATTCAACCCTTACATTATCGTCTAATACATTAATTAAATTTGCTTTGTTTTCTTGAATCTCGTCGACCGAGTTAATTGAGTGGAACGAAAAGTTAGTTACGTTAAGTGCTTTTCGATGATATGCTGCTACTTTTGGCGACCCGTAAATAACTGGTGTACATAATTCGTAAATATGTGGGTCCTGAAAAGTTTTTATCATAACCTCGTAGCTTATGCCGTTTATATCGCCATGGGTAAAACCTACCCTAATTGGTTTGTCTGTCATATATTTTATTTTTACAATATGCAAACGTACATAAATTTTTTTTTAATGCCATTAATTAATTTGTTGTGGCAATTGTGTTAAAATATTTTGATAAAAGCCTTACACCAAAACCGGTAGCGCCTTTTATGCCATATAATGTTTCCGATGTTAAAAAAGCCGGACCTGCTATATCAATATGTATAAATTTTGTTGTTGTAAAGTGTTCTAAAAATTTACCTGCACTAATTGCACCGGCTTCGCGGTTTCCTATATTTTTTAAATCGGCCACCGTTGATTTAAGGCTTTCGGCATAATCGTCCCAAAAAGGAAATTGTACTAAACGTTCGTGGGTAATTTCGCCGCTCTCAATTATGGTGTCAAAGTCGGTTTTATTTGCATTGCCCATTATTACTGCTGCCGAGTTGCCTATTGCCATAACAGCACTGCCTGTAAGTGTAGCTATCGATATTAATAATTGTGGGTTATAGTTTTGTGCATAACTTAATGCATCGGCTAAAATTAATCGTCCTTCGGCATCGGTATTTAAAACCTCCACATGTAAGCCGTTGTGCATTTTAATAATGTCGCCGGGTGTTGTTGCGTTGCCATCGGGCCTGTTATCGGTAGCTGGCATAAGGCCTATAACCCACAAAGGCACATTGTTAAGTGCTAAGTTATATATTGTCGATGCAACAACAGCGGCACCGGCCATGTCGCATTTCATGGTGTCCATGCTGTTTGGGGTGGGCTTAAGGCTTAACCCGCCGGTGTCGAACATTACGCCTTTTCCAACCAAAACAATTGGTTTATTGTTTGTTGCGTTAGCTGGTTTCCAATTTGCAATTGTAAATGTTGGGGGGTCCATACTACCACGGTTAACGGCTAAAATGCCTCCCATTTTTAACGATTCAATTTTAGCTTTGTCATATATTTCAACATCAAAGCCGGCCTCTTGTCCGCGTATGCTTACCTCTTGCGAAAAACGTACTGCGTTCATTATACTTACTGGTTCGTTTACCATATCGCGAGCCCAAAATACCGATTTTATTGTATTGTTTAGTTCAAGTATTGCACTGGGGCTAATGTTATTGTTGTATATATCTATTTGTTGAGGTATAAACCGGTTTTTGTCTAAACGTGTTCCGGTAAAGTATTTTGTAAAACGGTATCCGGCAAGAGCAAAACCTTCGGCAAATGCAACCGATTGGCAGGCATCGATAAAATTACAATTTACCGATATTGTCGATATTTTGTTTGAATTTGCTATGTTGGCAGTATCGGCTCCTTTTTTTCGGAACCACTCGTAGCTATTATCAGTATTGTCGGTTTTTATAATATAAATTATTGATTGGCTACGGTGTATAATAAATGTTGTGTTATTAGTTAATATTTGTTTATCGATAATTTGTTTTTCGGGCTTGGTAAAAATATCGGGTAAAACCGAACTGTAAAACAGTACTAAGAATTCAGTTTCGGTACCAGGTTCGACGCTTAACAGGCTAATATGCATATTTTTAATAATTTAACTTTAGTTAGTAATTAAAAAAGGCCGATAAATACCGGCCTTATATTTTTTACCTAAGTTGAGCTGTTAAGGCAAAGCGAACAAGAGCTTTACTCAGGTAAAATTCAGGATTTATTCAACAATAGTAACCCAATTGTATTTATCGGGCAAATCGCCATATTGTATTCCTTGCAACATTTTAAATAGTTTTGTTGAAACTGGGCCAGCGTTTCCATCGGTACTATAAATGTATTGTTTGCCATCTTCGTCGTCAATACGCCCAATAGGTGTAATAACAGCAGCTGTGCCGCACTCTCCACATTCGGTAAACGATTCTAACTCTTCAACAGGTATTGGCCTTCGTTCAATTGTCATGCCTAACTCTTCGGCTAATGTTATAAGGCTTTTGTTTGTAATACTTGGTAATATTGATGTTGATTTTGGTGTAACATATGTGTTGTTTTTTATAGCAAAAAAATTAGCCGGTCCACATTCGTCGACATATTTTTTTTCTTTGGCATCGAGGTACATTGCTGTTGCATAGCCTTGTGCCTGTACTTTTTTGCCCGATGCTAAACTTGCCGCGTAGTTGCCTCCAACTTTATATGTTCCGGTGCCAAGTGGTGCTGCCCTGTCGGCGTCGCGTACAATTTTTATGTTAACGGGTTTAAAGCCGTCTTTAAAATACGGGCCTACTGGGGTAACAAAAACTATAAATAAATACTCGTTAGATGGTTTTACGCCAACCTGGGCTCCGGTACCTATTAGCAATGGCCTAATGTATAGCGATGCTCCTGTACCATAAGGGGGTATAAATTCTTTATTTAACAGTATTGCTTTTTTACATGCCTCATAAAAAATTTCGGAAGGTACAGGCTGCATTAAAATGCCATTAGCGGTATCGCACATTCTTTTGTGGTTTTCTTGCCAGCGGAAAATCCGAATTTTACCGTCTTTTCCCATAAATGCTTTTAAGCCTTCAAAGGCTTCTTGTCCGTAATGCAGGCATGTAGCTGCCATATGCAGGTTAATTACCTCCGACGACGAAACCTCAACCTGGCCCCATTTACCATCGCGACAGTAGCAGCGCGTATTATAGTTGGTTTTCATGTAACCAAACGACAAATTTTTCCAATCAATGTTTTCCATTCCTGTATATTTTAAAACTGTATAAAGTTAATTTTTATGAGGTAAAAAATATTTGTTTAATATCTATTTAATAGCATAATAAATATTTACAATTAATAAAAAAACCGGCTTAGCCGGCTTAATTATATTTTAACGGAACCCGCCATATTTTACTATCTGGCTATTCCGGTTAATAACCATAATAGGTATACTGCTTTCGTAATTTGGGTGTTCGCTTATATATTTAATATATTTACGTACCATCATAACAATTAAGTCTGAGTCGATATTTTCGGCAAATCTAAAAACTTCATCTTCAAATTTACGGTTCTTTTTAGCTGTTTTAATACCATAAATTATATTTTTTTTGTCGAGCATTTTTTTTGTAAAGTAAATATTATTGGTCATATCTTTTTTCTCGAGTTCGTCGTCGATATATGGTTTAATAATATTTATGTTGCAATTATAGTATTTCGATAAAAAAACCACCATTTGTAGAGTTTCTTTAAAGTGTTTATCCTGGTCGAGTGGAACAACAATCTCTTTGTAGTATGAGTGGGCAGGGGCTTTTTCGGCAACAACAAAAGGTATGTCGAGGCTTTTTAACCTTTCGCAAAACTCTTTTGTTGTAAGAACAAGTTTATCGTTAATTTTATATGTTTTGCCTAAAATAACCAAATTAGCTTTAGCATCGTTTACAAGGTTTTTTACAACCGATATGCTATAGCCCAGCTCAACCGCAATGTATGGGTTAATGCCGTATTTTTCGAGTACCGATTCGCCAACTTTTTTAAGTTTTTCTTTCTCGTTATCGATAACGGCCTGTTTTTTTGATTTGCCGGCGAATAGTCCCGGGCTTTCGACAAACCGGGCTAACATAATGTGGTTGTTAACTTCTTTAGCTAATTGCACAGCGTGCTGCAAAGCTACTTCTGAAGCTTCGGTGAAATCCCATGGTATCAGGATTACATCTTTTTTGGGTTTTGCCATAACTGCAAATTATTTTAGTGTTTTAACACAATTTACAAATTTAATTATTTTCTTGAACTAAACGCCTAATTGCCTCTAATTGGTTATTTTTGTTTACATCGCGCATTTTTTTTGCCGATTCGGTAAAGTACTGATGGTTTTCGATAAATTTTATTTGCATTTGGTTCCATTTATTTATGTCTTTTTCAATTAGTTTATGTTCGGTTAATTCGCGAAATAAATTACCTGAAACCGGTATAAAGTCAACGCGGCCTAAATAATCGAGGTCGGCATCGCACATAATTTGCTCGAGCAAATTTTTTGGTTTTGGTGGTAATTTAGTAACCATTATCAGACTACAAATAAGCTCAATTTGTTGCGTGTGATAATCAAAATCTGGTAATATTTTTTTTGCCAGTTCGGCTCCTGCCTCTTCGTGGTTATTATATGTTGTCATAAAACCGGTGTCGTGGAACAATGCTGCTGTTTTTAGCATTAGTAGTTCTTCTTCGGTAATGTTTTCCTGTCGTCCTATTATTTCAACTTGTACTGTAACATCAATAGTATGTTTAAGGTTATGATAGTAAAGGTTACGTGGCAATTTTTCGTCAAGCATGTTCATTATTTCTTCTTCAAGGTCGTCGAACCTTATTAATCCTAACCGTGTAATAAATGTTTGGTTGGGTTTAACGCCTATTCCGTCAACCGATAATGCTGGTCTAAAGCCTTCAATAAAATACATGTCAATTTCGCCTTTGTATTTTACCGGCATTTTGCCCCGGTATCGGCATAAAAAGTAGTCTTTTACCAGTTCGTAAGTACTGCCCGATATATTTACTTTGCCAATTTCGCCCGATGCTTCGAGCCTGCTTGCAATGTTTACTGTATCGCCCCAAATCTCTAACCGCTTTTTATTGTTCGACCCGTTGCTAAATACCGGGCCGGTATGTATGCCCATTCGCAAATCCCAAATTTTCATATTGTTAGCGTCGTATTGGCTTTTTAGTATTTGCATGTATTGTTGCATTTCAAAAGCGGCTAGCACTACTTCGATAGGGTTTGTACGGTTTTTTTGTGGTATGCCGCCGGCACAAATGTACGAGTCGCCAACGGTTTTTATTTTCTCGATATGTAGTTTTTGTACTACACTGTCAAACTCGAAAAAGAAACGGTCAAGGTCGTCAATTAGTCGGTCGGCATTGTCTTGTCCTGCAATTTTTGTAAACCCCAGTATGTTCGAGAACATTACTGTTACCATTTTATACCTTGTGGTTCTATCTTTTTCTTTTAGCTTTTCAAATTCTTCTTTGGGTAAATAGTTTGTTAATACCTCTTCGTATTTTTCTTTTTGTTTTACTAATTCTAATGTCCGTTGGTATATTTCGCTCTCGAGTTTGTATTTAATTGTCGACAATTTATAGTCGATAAAGTATATAATTATAATAATCAATATTATAATAGTTATTATATAAATGAATGTATGGGTATATTTTTTAAAAAACAGGTTTTTATATTTTATTGTAAACGAATCGGTGTAAATAATGCCATTATTATCAATTGATTCGATTGTTATTTGTGTAGTGTTTTTTAAAATTGGTAACAGGTCTTTAACGGTAAAGGTTGTCCACGCGCTTTGGTAGTTTGCGCCTGCTAAATATTTAAATTGTATTAGTGAGTATTTTTTGATTATTGTTGTATCAATTTCGACTATTACCGAATTTATGTTGCGGTTATAGTTTATCGAAAATTGTTTGTGGGAGTTATTTGTTTTGTCGGGTAGTATAACAAGGGTATCGTTTATAACAATATTGTTTACTAAACCAGTTTTGTTTTTTGTTTGCGATTTTGTTTGCGCCGATGTTAATATTATTAAAATTAGCAATATAAACCGAGTTAAGTTGCTGCTATTGATGGTAATAATTTTTTGGCCAAAAACAAACATTCCGTGCTTAATTTGTGGCCTGAATATAACGGCTTTATTTTAAATTATCAAAAAAAATATATTATTGTATTACAATTTGTTATTAACAAGTTGTTTTGCCTGACGAATGAGTTGTTTTATTGTTTTAGCTTTGGTAGTTATTAATTTGGATATACATAATAAAAAGAGCCGCTTAAAAAGCGGCTCTCTTTTTAAAAGTTTAACGACACGCCAACAGTTATTGGGTATAGTTCGGGGCCTTTGTTTTTTTCGAAAAGCGGCATTAAACTGTATGAGCCGTAAACCCCAAAATCGCCATATCCTAATTTTACAGCTGCTCGGCAATCCCATGTGTTAACATGAAAATCGCTGTTATCTTTAGTTTTTGCTTTACTGTTGCTAACTATTTTTGTCCACGAATTTAATTTTAAACCACCTTCGACACCTGCTGTAAGGTATATCTCTTCGTTGTTTACCGGAAATTGCAACTCGAGCATAACCGGAACAATTAAGTAGCATGTTGTTAGTTTACTAAGTTTGTTGTTTTTTGTAACGTCGTCAAAAAAGTATAGTGGTGTTGAGTCGGAAACTAAAACTGTATTTGTGTTTCGGAATTTATAATTATTCCATTTAAAACCTAAACCTGTAACTAAACCAACCCTGTTTTTAAATAGGTTTATACCAACCTCGCCAAGGTTTATGGCAAATTCCATGCTTTTATTTGTGTTAAGGGCCAGTAATTTATCCTCATCGTTTAGCATTGTCGAAAAATTGGGGGTAAGGTAGTTGTTAAAGCCTAAAAGAATGCCAGCCCAGTGGGGTTCAAATTTATTGCGCTTTTTTTTGTTTTTATCTTTAAAACTAAAGTCATCATCGTTGTCCCAACTCCAGTCTTTGTCGTATTCAAATTTTTCCGATTTGGTATTCTTATCAATAATAACGCTTTCGCCATCGTCAATAATTGTAATGTTCTTTTTGCCAATTCGTATTTTGGTTGTGTCGTTTAGTTTTTTATCGTTCTCAATATTATCGAGCTCAATTTCAAGTTCATTCAATTCGTTGTTAGGTTTATTTATCGATTTTTGTGCTTCGGTATTTACCGTGTCGGGGGTTATTAAGGTGTTGTTTTCGGTATTTTGTGCATTACTAATTGTTACTATTATCGATAATATTAATACAAATGCTGTTTGTTTATTTAAAATTGTTTTCATATGCTAATAAATTAAGTTATACTTTAATTGTAAAGTTGTTAAATGTTGATATTAATGTGTTTAAAAATGTTAATAACGGTTTGTTTTTATGTTTTTTTCTATAGCAAAATATTTTGTGTTTATTGATATTTTTGTTGTGTTTCCATTTGTATTTTCGGTAATCGACAACGAGCCGTCGGTTACTCTGTTAATAGTATTATAACCTACACGGGCAACTTGTTTTGCAAAACTTTTTTGCGTAAGCTGTTTGTTTTGGCTGTCAGCAAGTAATTGTTCGTTTTCGATAGTTTTATTTATTGGCATTTGCAGTTGATTTAAGTTTGCTGCTGCAACAAGGTTTTTTTCGCAGTTAATACATTCAACTGTTTTTGCCATTATTGGTTTTATTGGTTCAACTAACCATTTTTTTAAATAGTTTTTATGTTCTTGTTTATTTGGTAAATTAACTATTTCGAAAACAGGAGTTTTTTTGCTATTATTTTGTTTAGTTTTATTAATAGTATTTATTAAGCTTTTGTTTGTATTGCTACTGTCGATGTTGGTTATTTTGTTTAGTGTTTGTGTTTTTTGAACCGTTATGGCTTTAGCAATTTGCGATTCAATTTGGTTTACCGGTTGGTTAAGTACATATAACGTTCCCCATACAATAACAGCGGCTGCGGCTGCAACTTGTATAAAATGTTTTTTTACAGGTTGTGTAAAGCCTAATTTTTTTATCGATGCTTTGTTTTCGAAAACTATTGACATGTCGGGAGTTAAACGGGTATTATAAACCTTGCATAATATATTTTCGGCAGTGGGGTTGGTTTTAATATAGTTGGCAAGTGCAATTTCGCCGTTAATATCGAGCCAGCCTTCCATTTTAGCAATACAATATTCGGTTATATTGTTGTTGTTTATTACATGGTTAAAAGGTTGTTTTTTAGTTAATAGTTTTTCGTCGAAAAAAATGTCCTCTGGCTTAATAATGGTTTTTTTAAACTCATCGCACTCTGCTTTTTTCTCAATATTATTGGCAATTGTTTGTTCAAATAATTGTTTTTGTTTATCGGGCATAATATTCTCGATATACTCAATACAACTTTGTTGAAACAAATTTGAACCTGCCTGTTCGTTTTCGAAAGGTATTTTGTAAAGTTGGTCTTTATCGGCTGTAATTTCGTTGTCGTTAAAAACCAAAGGGTTGTTAAAAAGCTCAAATTCGGCAGCTATGTCGGGGTTTAGCAATAAAAAAGCTTTAACCATATCGGTTTGTTCGGCAGTAAGGTTTCCCTCGGCATAGTCGACCAAATATATCTCGTAATTATCTCTATTAATTATCATAACAATAGTTTTAAATTGTACTATAAAACAGCGTGTATACTGCCTATATAGTTTTTTAATGCAACACGCGCCCTAAAAATGTACACTTTTACCTGAGCTTCGCTTAATCCGGTAATTTGGCCTATTTCTTCGTACGAGTAACCTTCGTAATCGCGCAATAAAACAACCGAGCGTTGTGTTTCGTTAAGTGTTTGCAAGGCCTTATTTAACACTTCACTTAAATCGCTGTATTGTTTTGTATGCGAGTACTTTTCTTCGCGTACATATTCAAAATCGGCCATACGTTTGTCTTTTCTTATCATATCAATCATAGTATGATAAGCCGCTGTAAAAATGTAACTTTTTACTTTTGCCGGGTTAACATTATCTTTATTAACCCATAGTTTTGTGTAGGTGTCCTGAACTATGTCGCGGGCTTTCTCTTTGTCTTTAATACTTTTTAAGATAAACCGGTAAACACCGTCGGAGTAATCATCTACTGCTTTGTTGTAATCGTTTATTTCCACTTTTATTTCCTTTTGGTGGTTAATTGACGGGGAGCCTTTTATTAAGTTACAATGTTTTTATTTTTTTTGTAATTAAAACATGTTTAGTTATATATTATCTTGATATATAACTATATATAAATTTTAAAATTTATTAAGGTTTATAAATTTAGGTTAACTTTACAGTTCTAATTATTTTATTAAAATTTAAATAAGTTAAATATGCAAAAAATAGTATTATTTACAATTGTGTCGGTTTTGTTGGTTGCATCGTGCCAGCCAAAAAAACACGATAGTTTGCAAAACAATGCTTTGTTATCAACAGTTTGGTTTCAAAAATCGGCCGAAATGCGTGCCTGTTATTATCAAACCTATAGTTTTGCTTACTTACAGTTGGTTCAAAACAAAAACAATTATGTTGGGAGTAAACCTACAGCTGTTGTTTTAGATATTGACGAAACCGTTTTAGACAACAGCCCTTACCAGGCAAGCCTGATACTAAATAATAAGAGTTACGAAAGTACAACATGGAAAGCCTGGACTGATAAGGCATCGGCAAAAGCTTTACCTGGTGCGGTTGAGTTTACGCAAAAGGCAAAAAATGCCGGTGTTAATGTAATTTATATATCGAACCGTAAAACCAACGAACTTAGCACAACACTTACAAATCTTAATTATTGTGGGTTTGCCGATGCCGACAGCAGCCATGTTTTTTTAAGTACCGGTACCAGCGACAAAACCGAAAGGCGCAATTTGGTATCTGAAAAATATGATGTTTTATTATATATTGGTGATGCATTAACCGATTTTGACCAAATTTTTGCGCATCGCGACAGCACTTTAGCTTTATATTTAGTTGATAGTTTAAAAAACTATTACGGCAACCGTTATATAATTTTGCCAAACCCCACTTATGGCGAGTGGGAAAATGCTGTTTATAAATACAACTATACTTTAACAGTGCGCCAAAAAAGCGAAGCTTTGCGTGGCGTACTTTTTGCTAATTAGAGTGTTTTGTTGTATTTAATAAACTATAATTAATAAGCTTGGTGTGAGGTTTTATAAACCTTATCCTTTTATTTTCTGATTTTTTTGTTGCTTAGTAGTAATTTGGATTAATTTTTTTTTATTTTTGACTATAAACAAAGCCAATTAATTTAAATTAAATTTTGTTTTTTAATAAACATAAATTACTAATTTGTAAACCCATACAGCTAAGACTAATTATTATTTAATTAAATTATTATGATGAAAAATTACATGCTTTTTATTTTATTAATGTTTGTTATTTTGTCGAGTTGTAAAGATGAAAAAGACAATCCGGTTCCTTTTAATAACGTAATAATAGATTCTTGTAGCATTATTAAGGCGTTTTATCCTTCGGGTCAGGAAATAGTAGCACCATATCATATTCCATCGATTATTTTGAACTACAAAATTGACACTGCTATGTATAATGTTTTTGATGGTGAAAAAAGGAGAGTGAAAATTGTAATCGACACATTGATAACCGACGATAAACTGGACTATACTTATTATGTTAATTCAGATTCAATAGCAATATATAACCAAAAACCGTATACTATATCGGGCTTATCGAATGACATTGAAATGGTAACCATTAAATATGTATTTAGATGGTTGATTTTTGATAAAAATATATGGAATTGGGTTGATGCTGTTGATAAAGACGGCAACCCTAAGGTAGAAAGGGGAACATTATCATATAAAATTGATAAATCGAAAATAGGCGAACGCGACGATTTTCAATTAGTTAATAATGAAGAAGAATTTGAACCATATTTAGGAATTGTACTAACAGCTAATTATCAATTTGATACAGCAATACAGGTAAGTCCTTATTACAAAACTAAAAAAGAAAATTGTGGTTTGTATTTATACGATGAAGATGGAAATTCGGTAGCTTTTACTGCAAAAACGCTTGGTAATAAAATTCTTTTGTCGCCCAATGATAAACTTAAATCGGATGCTAAATATAATATTAAATGCAGCTATTGTTGGATGTTTTATAACGGTGAAAAATGGATATCGGACAATAATATACAAACAAATACATTTAGCATAGTAACTAAAAAGCTAATTAACGAGTTTAATACTTATTATCAATATGCCTATCCCTGCATTAACCAGTATCATTTTTTAAAAAATGAATATGAGCAAGGTTATATTAAATTAAATATTATTCCGGAACAAATGGATAACGTTTCAATTACCGACAAAATAATTATTAGGTTAACTGATATAGTGTCGGGCGATAGTGTTGAAGCAGATGCAAACTGGGATACAGGCAAACAGTTTTTAAGTTATAATATACCATCTGAATTTATTGGGAATGAAAAAATATACAGGTTTGAAGTAATTATTAAAAATATCGAAAACAGTCAAATAGTACAAGAACTTACATATCATTTTAGAACTAGTCGTTTTAATAGTTTTTCAGAGAAATTTAATACGTATAAGCAGGGTAGTTATTGGACTTGGCCAATTGGTTGGGCACATGAATGGGGTTCTATATTTTATATGGAAGAATATTTTGATTCATACGAAATAAAGCTTGATACTATTAACGGAATAGAGTTTTCGTCTGGATTAATTCAATTAAAATTTGATTTTGCAAAAGGTAATTACTTTAAAAAAGGTTTAGTAAATTTATATGAAACTATTGCAAAAAATCCTGAACATTTAAAATGGCGAACAATACAATTGTTTGGAATACCTCCAACCAATAATTCAATATTTTTACATCAAAGTAAAAATACTAAGTTTTTATTAACCTCTGATATTGAAAACGGCGCAGCTCCTATAGGGGATTTAACATGTTATTTTTTGTCAAGACTTGAAGTAGTAATAGATAATGATTCGAACAATTATGCTGAATATGCTCAATTAGGTTTAGCCGATTTGCAGCTATTTGGAGCATCGGAGAGGTGCTATTTTAAAATTAAATATACACTGCCAGGGCTTAATATTGTTACTTCAGAAATGGAGAGCTTTTTTTATAATAAGTAGTTGGTAAAAATGCTGTTTGTTATCCAAATTGAGCGAATCGCTCAATCGATTTAGATTTTGTAAGTATTTCACTACACTTGGTTAGTGAAACACAACAAACTCTAAATCGGGGTTATACCTAAGTAAAGCGTTTGT
>CAZJCR010000106.1:7757-12903 GCA_964544385.1 uncultured Bacteroidales bacterium | reverse complement strand
CAACTTAATAATTCATTCTTTAACAGTTGTAATTTTGTTTTTGTACCTCACTTTTAAATATCGTAAAGTTGAGGGGTTCATATGTTATTTTTATGATTATGGTTCAATTAAACATCAAAAATTAACAATACCCGTGTGTAATAAATTTCCTTATTATTTGATGTTTTATTTAATAATTTTTATGCTTTATTAAACACCTTTATAAACAATATTTTTTGTTCATTTTCAAATATTTACTCGCCAAAAAAGTATAATATCCAAATTGAGCTATTCGCTCAATATGTCTTTAAATTTCAGGTTATTGGTAATCATTCGGTGGTTATATTGTTGAATAACCGATTTTAGCAAATTTTCGTGGCTTTTATAGTTATTAATAATACTATCGGTTACATTAATGTTAACCCACTGTTTATTAATTAAACTGTCAATTGCAACAATATTGTTGCCGTTAAACGATAATGTAATATTTTTATCGATAAGCTGATAAATTCCATTAATGTACGACACCGCGAATGTAGTTTTGGTAGTATCGAAAACGCTCGAACCAAAAGCAACAAATGGTTTATTATATCCAACAAAATGTAATACCGACGGCATAATATCGGCTTGCTGAACAACCTGGTTTGTGTCGGTATTTTCCCACTTTTGTCCATTTTTATAAAAAATAATTGGTATTGCATATCGCCCGGCATTTGATTTATAATACTCGCCCTCGCTTTGAGCGGTGTGGTCGGCAGTAATAACAAAAAGTGTATTGTTAAACCATGGTTGTTTTGATGCACAGTTAAAAAAACGTCCTAATGAGTAATCGGCGTAACCAATACTCTCGTGGTTTATTAACGTACCTTTATTAAAACGCCCCTGGTGCTGCTCGGGAATTTTATATGGGTGGTGCGAACTTAATGTAAAAACGCTTGTAAAAAAAGGCTCTTTCATTTGCGATACCATGTTGCAAAAATACTGAAGGTAAAGCTCGTCGGGTATTCCCCAAAAACCATCGTAATGTGTAGGTTCAGGGTACTCATCGAGCCCGTAGTATTTTTCAATACCAGCTAGTTTTATATAATTATCGAAACCCATTGTCCCGTTTTTTCCGCCATGGTAAAACGATGTTTGGTAACCCATAGTTTTTAAAACCTCGCCTAAGCTTTCAATGCTATTGCCCTCGTACGACGATGTAATAAACGAGTTTGACATAAGTGCCGGCAACCCCGATAATATACTTGGCAATGCCTCGATTGAGCGTTTGCCATTGGCATATCCGTTTTTAAATGTAAGCCCAAGCCTCATTATCGAGTCTAAATTTGGTACATAACCAACACAAGTGTCGTTAAGTAAAGCGCTGTATTCGCGGCCAAAACTCTCGAGTATAATAACAACAACATTTGGTTTACCCTGGCAAATGGCATTGTTATATTGTTGTTGTGGTGTAAAAATATTGTCTACGGTATCGGCTGTAAAATATTTTTTTTCGTCGAGCCTATCGTACTCAAGTGTTTTCATTATTGTAAATGCCGAATTTAAAACCAGTGGCATATTTGCCGGGGTAGTATAACGAGCCGCGGTAATAATACTTATTGGTTTAAGTTGTACACCGCCACGGGCTGTATAAACGGTAAGTACCGAAATAGTTATAAATACAAACACTTTAACAATAAAGTATTTAGCAGGTACTTTGTTATTGTTGTGTTTTAGTTTTGTGGCTTTTGGATATATTTTTATCAATAAAAATAAAAAAATAAAAAATCCTAAAAAAAGGTACCAAAAGTCGGCTATAAAAGCTGGTAAAAGTGTTAAAAAGTCGTTTCCTATCCACTCTTTATTAAATATATCGAACGTAAGGCGTTTCTCTTCGAACTCGTAAAACTTTAAATCGATAAAGTTAGGTACAAGAATAATTGTATTACCAACAATATAAAGCCAAAGCAGTGCTTTTTGGTAGTATTTATTATAAATAAAACTAAAAGGCAAAATGCTGAAAAATATGAATGGGATATTTATAATTGCCAAACTTGCAAGGTCGAACCTAATGCCGCAAAAATGCAGATATATTACGTTAATTGTTGTTAAATCGGTAAAAGCCTGCTTGTTTATAAAAAAAAATATTACCCGTAGCACGGTTAATATAAATAAAATAATGAACAAACGTTTGGCAAGTAGCTTTATATGTTGTAAATAGTTTTGCACTTTAGGTATTGTTTATGGTATCTTTTTATTAATAAGCTTATTGTATTAGTTCAAATTTATGTAGTTTAATTGCCGATAATTTTAATATTTTTTGTAAAAATAACATTGTAAAATCAACAAAACATAAAATGCAATAAATAAAAACAGTTTAAACCCTAAATTGAGCAACCGGCTCAATAAATTTATACTTTGTAAGTATTTAGGTTAACATATTTGGTTAAACTCAACAAACGCTATATCGGGTTTATACTTTTGTAAAGCTCATGTATGCTTTATTTTAACTGCTCAAAGCAGGTAAAAGTAAACATTTTTTTGAGCAAAAAATAAGGGTGCCCAAATAATTAGGCACCCTTAAAATATATTAGCTTATATCCAAATTGAGCAATTCGTTCAATATAAGAAACTAAGTAGAACACCTGCAGCGGTAGCACTACCAATAACACCGGCCACATTAGGGCCCATAGCGTGCATTAAAAGGTGGTTTGTTTTATCGTATTTTAACCCCATAGTTTGCGACACGCGTGCAGCGGCCGGAACAGCCGAAACACCCGCGTTCCCGATTAGTGGGTTTAGTTTTTCGCCATCTTTTAAAAACAAGTTCATAATTTTTACAAACAACACCCCAAAAAATGTAGATACAAAAAATGCTGTTGCCCCTAAAGCAAAAATACCCATCGATTTGGCAGTTAAAAAGGTATCGGCTTGTGTTGATGCGCCAACTGTTAACCCTAAAAGTACAGTAACAATATCGATTAACGAACCTTTTGCAGTATCGGCCAAACGCTTTGTAACAGTACTCTCTTTAAGCAGGTTGCCTAAAAACAACATACCTAATAATGGCAATGCACTTGGCACAACAAAAGTTGTAAACAATAAACCCAAAATTGGGAATACAATTTTCTCAAGTTTCGATACCTGGCGCGGCGGTTTCATTCGTATCAAACGTTCTTTTTTGGTGGTAAGTAAACGCATTACAGGCGGCTGTATAACTGGCACCAAAGCCATGTACGAATATGCCGACACTGCAATTGCACCCATCATTTCGGGGGCAAGTTTTGATGCCAGAAAAATAGCTGTTGGGCCGTCGGCACCACCTATAATACCAATTGCACCCGATTCGGCACCCGAGTAACCTAAAAACAATGCAATGGCATAAGCGGCAAATATACCACTTTGGGCGGCTGCACCAACAAGTAACAATTTAGGGTTCGATATAATTGCCGAAAAGTCGGTCATGGCACCTATACCTAAAAATATAAGTGGCGGGTAAATTCCTTTTTTTACACCAAAATACAGATAGTTTAAAACACTGCCATCTTCGTAAATACCTATTTCGTTACCGGGCAAAAAAGCTATATTGCCCACAATCATACCAAACCCAATTGGCACTAAAAGCATAGGCTCAAATTCTTTTGATATGGCAAGGTAAATAAAAAACAAACCTACCGCTATCATAATAAAATTGCCTAATGTAACATTAGCAAAAGCAGTGTATTGAAAAAATTCTAAAAGCCGTTCGCCTAAAAATGAAAAGAAGTTAAGTAATCCACTCATAGCTTATTCTCCTATAGTAATTAACACGTCGCCTTCCATTACCGAATCGCCTTTCGATACAGCTACTGATACAACAGTGCCTTCTTTGTCCGATTCGATAACGTTTTCCATTTTCATAGCTTCGAGCAATAAAAGTTTTTGTCCCATTTTAACTTTGTCGCCAACTTTTACATTAATATCGAGTATTACGCCTGGCAGTGGTGATTTAACAGCACCGCTTGTTTTTGGGTCTTGTGGCACGCTTGTTTTAGCAACCGACGGGTGGGCATCGGTTGATGGCACTGCGGCCGAGCGAACCAATTTTGGTGTTTTCGATGTCTCTAAAGCTTTATCAACCTCAACAGTATATGGTGTACCGTTTACTTCTAATTCGGCAACATTTTCGTCAACGTTTTTTATTTCAACATCGTAATCGTGGCCGTTTATTTTAAATTTAAATTTTCTCATTGTAATTCAAGTTAGTTGTTTGCCTACCTTATTTTTGTGGCCATTTGTTCATCATGTATAATTTCGAACTCCATGGCGAGTACAATTTTGATACTTTTTGAATAGTAATTTTCAAACTCTCTAAATCGTGCTGGTTATGACGGTACATGTGCAAAGCCATTGCAATTGCTGCCGACACCTCGGTATTAACACCTTCGGGCATTACATCGGTAACATTGGCAACCGGGTTTAACTTTCTAGCTGCCTTGTTTTGTGCTGCAATGTATATTTTTGATACCGAGCGAAAAAACAGGTAAACAAAAGTTAATACAACAAAAACCACCGATATTGCTATAACAGTCATACCAAAACCATAGGGATCCATTTTTACAAACTCGTCGGCTGCTGCATGCACTGCTTTTACCGGTTCGTCGGGTAAAGTTAACAGTGTTGTACAAATGTTACTAATCATTATAATGGTAAGTTTGAGTGTTTTTTAGCCGGGTTTGTGTCTTTTTTTGTAGCAAGGGTTTGCAGTGCCCTAATAATACGGAACCTTGTGTTTCGTGGTTCAATAACATCGTCGATATAGCCAAATTTAGCTGCATTGTATGGGTTCGCAAACTGGTCTTTGTACTCTTGTTCGGCATTTGCAACGTAGGCGGCTTTTTCGTCGTCGGTTGCCAAAGCAGCAATATTTTTGCTTTCTAAAACCTCAATAGCACCTTTTGGTCCCATAACGGCAATTTCGGCAGTTGGCCAGGCGTAGTTAATATCGCCGCGCAAATGTTTCGAACTCATAACGCAGTATGCCCCGCCATAGGCTTTACGCAAAACAATTGTAATTTTTGGTACAGTAGCCTCGCCATAAGCAAACAATAATTTTGCGCCATGAATAATTATGCCACCATACTCTTGCACTGTTCCGGGTAAAAATCCGGGCACGTCTTCTAAAGTAACAATTGGTATATTAAATGCA
>CAZJCR010000106.1:0-7747 GCA_964544385.1 uncultured Bacteroidales bacterium | reverse complement strand
TCGCAAAAGCGTACAAAACGTGCTGCTTTGCGCGATGCGTTAATGTCGAGTACGCCGGCAAGGTAAGCAGGCTGGTTTGCTACAATACCAACCGATGTGCCATTAAACCTTGCAAAACCTACAACAATGTTTGGAGCGTAGCTGCGGTGTATTTCTAAAAATTCGCCGTTATCAACAATAGCATGTATTACATCTTTAACATCGTAAGGTTTGTTTGGGTTATCGGGTATTATCTCGTTAAGAGTGTCTTCAATACGGTCGATAGGGTCGTTTGTAGGTATAACCGGTGCTTCTTCTAAATTATTTTGTGGCAGGTACGACAATAACTTGCGCAAAAGTAAAATTCCTTCGCGTTCGTCGTCGGCAACAAAGTGTGCAACGCCGCTTTTCGAAGCGTGTACAACTGCACCGCCTAACTGTTCGTCGGTAACAACCTCGCCGGTAACAGTTTTAACAACTTTTGGGCCTGTTAAAAACATGTAGCTCGAGCCTTTGCTCATAACAATAAAGTCGGTTAAAGCAGGTGAGTAAACTGCACCACCGGCGCAAGGACCAAAAATAGCCGATAGTTGTGGTATTACTCCCGATGCCAAAATGTTACGTTGAAAAATTTCGGCATAACCGGCTAAACTTGTAACACCCTCTTGAATACGGGCACCGCCCGAATCGTTAAGGCCAATTACGGGTGCGCCAACTTTCATGGCCATGTCCATAACTTTGCAAATTTTTTGTGCAAATGTTTCCGACAATGAACCACCAAAAACAGTAAAATCTTGGGCAAACACGTAAACTACGCGGCCATCAATTGTTCCATGTCCGGTAACAACACCATCGCCTAAAAATTTTGTTTTATCGATACCAAAATTTGTACAGCGGTGGGTAACAAACATATCAAATTCTTCGAAACTGCCTTCGTCGAGCAAAGTTTCGATACGTTCGCGGGCTGTAAGTTTACCTTTGCTATGTTGTGCCTCGATACGTTTTAAGCCACCACCTAAACGGGCTTGCTCCCGTTTCTCAATCAACTCGTCTATTTTTTTTTGATTTGCCATAATTTTGGGATCCTTTATTATTTATTATTGTCGCACAACTCGGTTAACACGCCAATCGTTGTTTTTGGGTGCAAAAATCCTATGTTCAAACCTTCGGCACCTTTGCGGCTTTGTTTATCGATAAGTTGTACCCCGGCTGCTTCGGCATCGGCCAATGCTTTGTTTACATCGCTAACAGCAAATGCAATGTGGTGTATGCCTTCGCCTTTTTTGTCGATAAATTTACCAATCGGGCCTTCGGGGTCGGTCGACTCGAGCAGCTCAATTTTTACTTCGCCAATTTTAAAAAATGCTGTTTTAACTTTTTGGTCTTTAACCTCTTCAATGTTGTAACACTTTAATCCTAATACTTTCTCGTAAAACGGAATGGCTTGCTCGAGGCTTTTTACTGCAATACCAATGTGTTCAATGTGTGACGGTGTCATTTTGTAAAAAAATTTATATGTCAATAAAATTATTAATCGCTAAAATATTATGTAATATTTGGTAAATTATTGATTTATTGCAACTTTGAGTTAAAGTTGCTTTTACATAATTGTTAATTGTTTTATGCTGCAAAAGTATTAAAGTACTATGTAAAAAAAACTTTTTTGCTAAAAAAATATCTTGTTTTTCAGCATATAACCGTTAATTGTAAAAAACACAATAATTATTTGCAGCAACAACTATTATTGGCTAAAAATATTGTAAAACTGTTGATGAATATTTGTCCTAACATTATTGTCGGCCAGTTTTTTGTTCTCCTGGTTTGGGAAAGTACGGTTCGATACAAAAATAAATATGCTTTGGTTAGCGGGGTCGGCCCAAATGTAGCAACCTGTAAAACCGCTGTGGCCAAAGCTTTGTTGCGATGCCGATGCACATGCCGGCCCAGGCTGGTTAATTTCAAATGCTGGTTTATCGAAACCTAAGGCTCGCCTGTTATCGTATTTTTTAAAGTAGGCTTTGTTAAACACGTTAAAACTCCGGCTTTTAAAATACTGAACGCCACCATAAACTCCCTGGTTTAAAAACATTTGACAAATTTTGGCAAGGTCGGTCGAGTTCGAAAAAAGGCCGGCATGGCCAGCTATTCCGCCAAGCATTGCCGCGCCGGGGTCGTGTACATAACCGGCAATTGTATCAAAGCGGTAATATTGGTCAACCTCCGACGGCACAATTAATTGTTTATCAATATTTTTATAGGCATTAAAAGCTGTGCTGTTCATACCTAACGGTTTATAAAAACAACTATCGACAAAATTACCGAATGGCTTACCCGCAATACTGCTAATAATATGTCCAAGCCAATAAAAACCAACATCGCTATAGCGATATTTTTTTTGTTCGTAAAGTGGTGTGTCAATAATTGCTTTAAAAATACTGTCGCGGTATGCCCCGGTTAAATAAAGCTTACGCGATACTGCTACCGTGTGGAGCGAGTCGGCAGTTGCTGAGTAAATATCGGGGCGTGGTTTGCCCAACGAGTCGAGTGTATTTCGATAAAAAGGTATCCATGTGCGCAACCCCGCATTATGTGCCATAATTTCGTTTACCCGCACTTTTTTTTTATCGGTATCTTTAAGCTGGGGCATGTATTTCGATATTTTACTTGCGGGGTTAATTTTATGCTGGTCGTATAGTTTTATGGTTGCGGCTGTAGTTGCAACTACTTTTGTAACCGATGCTATATCGTACACATGGTTTAAAGTTACCGGCTGTTTTTTGTTTTGTGTAACATGCCCAAAAACTTTATTGTAAACAACTTTACCATTTTTTGCATACAAAACCTGGCAACCGGGCATAGCACCTGTATTTATTGCCCAATTTACAATACTGTCGACAGCCAAAAGGTTTTGTGTATCGACACCAAAATAGCATGGGCTCTCGTATCCTAACCTAATTGGCTTGTCAATTGTGGTGCCGGTGCCATGCAAATAGTTTTTACCCGCATTAACAGGCAATTTGCCCGATACTGCTATGCCGCCAAAAATTGCCTGGGCGGCATACGACTGGCTAACCGAATCGTTATTGTAAGCAACTACAGTTGAACCGCATAAATAAGTATTATTATAAAAATTAAGCGCGTAAGCATTGCCCAACAATACAAATATTGTTTTACTATTGGCTATTTTATCGATAAG
This sequence comes from uncultured Bacteroidales bacterium, assembly GCA_964544385.1. Classification (GTDB taxonomy): domain Bacteria; phylum Bacteroidota; class Bacteroidia; order Bacteroidales; family SZUA-534; genus CAZJCR01. Next base: position 4,572 of record CAZJCR010000106.1, on the reverse strand, counting down.
CTCAATCGCGGCATTACTAATGCCAAAGTTGTTTTTTGCAAACTGACTGCTACAATGCTGACTTACAATAACATAATCGGCATTTGCTGTTATTTGGGCAATATTTTCGTCCACATTATTATTTATGTTTTGTGGCCCAACCACAAATGTTTGCACGCCTGTATAAAGTTTTATTGTTTGCTGAAAAACGTTGGTTTCGTTGTTGGTAAAAGCTATCGATACAATTTTTTTGTTATCGATATTTTTTATTGGCACAACTGGTTTGTTTTGAATAACTGTAACCGACGATTTTACAAGATTATTGGCTATAGCCGACGAATTTACTGTCCACAAATTATTTTTTACACTGTCGATATTAACCGGTTTATAAGTGTTAAGGTTAAGCCACTTTTTTGTTTTTAATACTTTTTTACATTTATTATCAATAAGTTCACTACTAATTATTCCATTTTTAACGGCATTTATAATAGCATTAATAGCGGTTTCGGTATCTTCCGGAAAAAGTAGTATATCGTTACCGGCCAGTAAAGCTTCAACCTCAATTTGTCCGGGTTTGTAATGTTTTGTTACGCCTTTCATATTAAGGGCATCGGTAAAAATAAGGCCATTAAAATTCAGCGATTTTATTAACAGCGAGTCAACAATAATTTTCGATAATGTTGACGGACGGTTATGCGCTGGTTCAATTTTAGGCAGCGACAAATGCGCTACCATAATGCCGCCCAGCCCGTTGTTTATTAAAACTTTAAAAGGCATTAGCTCGGTATTTTTAAGTTCGCTAACCGAGCGGTCAACAACAGGCAGGTCGTAATGCGAGTCAACACCGGTATCGCCATGACCCGGAAAATGTTTACCTACCGCTAACACGCCATTATCTTGCATGCCTTGCATGTAGGCTAAGCCTTTAAGCGCAACGTTTTTGTTGTCTTGACCAAACGAGCGGTTATTTATTACAGGGTTTTTTGCATTACTGTTAACATCGATAACCGGGGCAAAATTAACATGTATGCCTAAAAGCTTACACTGGCGGGCAATTTCGACACCCATGTTATAAATTTGTTTATTATCGGTAACAGCACCAAGTTGCATTTGTTTCGGAAAATCGGGCACGCTGTCGAGCCTCATTGCTAAACCCCATTCGCCGTCGATAGCAACCATAAGCGGCACTTTTGACACTTGTTGTAATTTGTTATTTAACAATGCCTGTCTAACCGGTCCGCCCTGCATAAATATTACACCGCCAATCCGATATTTTTCAACAAGTTCAATTATCTGCTTTTGGTAAGCATCATCGCGATTTGAATAAACCGCTGTCATAATTAACTGGGCAATACGTTGTTCGGTTGTGAGCGAGTTAAAAACCGAATCGACCCACGGGTCGTTAACATGTTCAATAGGCGATGGAATATTATTGTTGTACGCAAGGTTTTTGTCAGTTACATTTAATATACCGCTACTTTTAAGCACCAACGGCGTTAATAATAAAAGCGATTTTAATAATAAGCGATTCATAAAATTCAAAAAAAAAACATTACAGCCACAATTAATAGTTGTGCCCAAATTATTTAACAAAAAAATTAACCGATTTTAATAACGTAAACCTGGTTTTGTTCAAACCTAACAATTTTAACTTGTGTACCTTTATCAATAAAACCATACTCGGCTTTAGCATCGTACAACTGTCCGTCAATAATAACAGTACCCGACGGCCTTAAAACAGTTTCGGCAATACCAATGGTGCCAACAAGGTTTTTACGGCTTGTGTCAACAGCACTATAACCCTGGCTTGTAACCTGCTCGGTTTTAAGCGACAAATGCCCGCCTATAAACGACGATGCAAACATTTTTTTGCTTAAATATATCGATGCAATAAGAGCGGCCATCATTGAGCCGGTAACAATAATCATAGCTTTTAAAAAGTTACGAGCTATAAGGTCGATACTATCAAATTCGAAACTAAACGCGTCAACCATTGCAAGCGACAAACCTGTTATTGCAAGTACAACGCCGGCAATACCAATAATGCCAAAACCTGGTATTGCAAATATTTCGACAGCAACAAGTACAATGCCCACAATAAAAACGGCAATCTCCCAATGGTTTGCAATTCCCTCGAGGTACAAAGGTGCAAAATATACAACAGCAGCTGTAATTGCAACAATTAACGGGAAACCAATGCCAGGGCTTTGCAGCTCGAAATAAATTCCGCCAAAAATTGCCATAATAAGCAGACTTTGTAACACAGGGTTTAGCAAAAGACCAATTAAATTATCGAGAGCGGTAGGTTTATATTGCTTTACAATTGCCGGTTTTAACAATGCTTGTTCAATAAGCTCTTGCACATTGTTAACAACACCATCGCAAAAACCATGTTTAACAGCCTCGGTTGTTGTTAAGGTAAGTACTTTACCAGTATCAACAACACCGGCAATAAACGTCGATGGGTCAACCATAGCCTCGGCCATAAGTGGGTCGCGCCTCCATTTATAAATAGTGTCGTTGCCATTAACAATTGTATCGTAGCCGTGAGCTTCGGCAGTAGCCCGCATAGTACTGCGCATGTAGCTTTGATATTTATCGGGCATTGCCTGTCCTGTTTGGTTAACCACGGTAGCTGCCCCAATATTGGCTCCCGGGCGCATATAAATGCGGTCGCAGGCTATACTTATTAATGCACCAGCCGATGCTGCATTATTATCGATAAAAACATATACAGGTATATCGGAGTTAAGAATTTTTGTCCTGATAGAGTCGGCCGAAACAACCATTCCGCCGTAAGTGTTCATATGCAACAATATAACATTGGCACCCGATTTTTTAGCAGCGTCGAATGCTTTTTGTGTTTTGCGCCACAATGCAGGGCTCACATCTTCCATCATATCAATTTTAAATATAATGGTTGTGTCATTAGCAGTTATACTGTCGGTATTAATAGTAAGGTGTTGACCAAATACATTAAAACACGAAAATAACATAACAATAAAAACCGGTAATTTCATCATAATAAAATTTATAGATTAAGAAATGACAGCTTGCCCCTATACCTCGTGGAAACACCCATGTACGAAATTATATTGTAATCGTGTTTGTGATTTTCAAAACAATGGTGTTTCATAACAAAGTATATTTAGCATAATAAATTAAACTCAAATTTAGCAAATTGCTCAATCGATTTAGACCCAAATTGAGCTATTCGCTCAAAGCTTTCAAAATTAGCTTTAATTAATTAGAACATAAAACCTAAAAAAAATATTTATAAGCGTAGAGCTTAATAATTCGAAATTGAGTATTGTTATAATGTGTAAAAATATCATATTACTTTAATGAGCTGTTTAAATAAAGCTAACAACCTATATAATAACCAAATTGCGCGATTCGCTCAATCGATTTAGATTTTGTAAATATTTCACTAACCAATTTAAATACCTATAAAGAATAAACCAACAAAGCAAATATTACAATTTTGTTAATTAACAAAATGGCAATAAAAACAATTACACCATAAAATATTAATATACAATTCAAATATCTCGAAACGATTAATTATATTTGCAGCCCAAAAAAGAACTTAAAAAAATCATAAATTATCGGAAAGTGCGTTATTGCTACAACCGAAAATTAAAAACAATATGCAAAAAATAAGTAAAACAGTTTTTTTGATAGCAATAATTGCCACATTACTAACATCGTGCAGTCCATATCAAAAACTTTTAAAAAGCAGCGATTACAACCTTAAATACGAGAAAGCAGTTGAATACTATAATAACGAGGATTATTACAGGGCACAAACACTGTTCGACGAAATAGTACCTATTTTTAAAGGGACAAATAAATCGGAAAAAATAATGTATTTATATGCCGATTGCCATTACAAACAACGCGATTATATATTAGCCGCCTATTATTTTGACAACTACGCAAAAACGTTCCCTTTTGCCGACAGCACGCAGGTTGCCCAATATTATGCTGCTTACTGCTATTATCTTAACTCGCCCAAGCCCAGCCTTGACCAAAGCGACACCTACAAAGCTATAAATGCTATGCAGGATTTTATTAACAAGTATCCTAAAAACATATATGTTGAACAAGCAAACAATTATATTGAACTTTTGCGTGCCAAACTTGAGCAAAAAGCCTACGATAATGCCCGTTTATACTATAAACTTGGCGATTACCAGTCGGCAAGCATAGCTTTAAAAAATAATTTAAAAGATTTTCCCGATACCCAGTATCGCGAAGACATACTATATTTATTAGTAAAATCGAGCTTTTTACTTGCCGAAAACAGTATTGCCGAAAAACAAGGTGAACGCTATCAGGCAACAATAGCCGAGTATTATAACTTTATCGATGAGTTTCCACAATCGGACTTTACCAAAGAGATTGAAAAAATGTATACAAAATCAGTAAATCAAATAAAAAAACTATAGCAATGGATTACAAAAAAAGCAACGCACCTGCATCAACCATTACACGCGACTTGCGTGAAATAGAGAAAGAAACAGGTAACATTTACGAGAGCATTGCAATAATAGCTAGACGCAGTAACCAAATTAGCGTTGAAATTAAAGA
>CAZJCR010000105.1:0-12930 GCA_964544385.1 uncultured Bacteroidales bacterium | reverse complement strand
TAAGCTCAAGGTTAACACCTTTAACAAGAGCTCCCCCATTAGCATTAGTGCGGGTGTAAATTACCACGCCGTTTTCGTCGGGTTCGCCGTACTCGTTAACAAAAGCATCGTTAAGTTTAGAATAAAAACCTTCGGCCAAAAAACCAACAGTAGTGCTGCCAAATATAACCTTGTTAAAATCGGCCGATGCCATGTAGCTATGGCTTGTTTCTTGTTTAAGGTTTGGGTCGTTTTGGTGTAAAACCTGACGCGAGCCCGATGTTTCGATGTGCAAATCTTCGTCGAAAATTTGTGGGGCACGATAACCTTGCGCGTAACTGGCACGTAATTGCAGGTTTTTTGACATGTTGTATTTAAAAGTAACGCGCGGGCTAAACACGTTACCATTTTTTGTGGTATTGGCAGCGTAATTAGTAATTTTATAGTTATCGAACCTTGCACCTAAAGTTATGTTAAAATTATTATAAGTAATATCATACTGTACAAAAGTTCCAAAAACATTACTTTGTTGGTCGGCAACCAATGTGTTTTGAGTATGTGGTATCGATATTATACTATCGTTTTCGATAGTTGCATTTTCGTAATCGAGGTAACCAAGTTTTTTATCGTTAAGCCATTCACCACGGTTTTCGATACCAGCAATAACAGTTGAAATACCAAAATATGCGTTGTATTGCATGCCTGCCGAGTAGGTAAAACCTTTAGTAAGTCCGTAATCTTTAAGCGATTGGTTTGCACCGTAATACGAGTCGCGCAAAATGTTTTGTGCCGATGCAAAAACTGTTAAAAGGTCGTGTTGGCGTACCCATTGTTCGTAATTTAAAGCGGCTGTTGTAATATTGTGGTTAACGGCTTCAGATATTGTTGACTCGTGTAACGGGTAATCAAAAAGGTCGCCACCACGGCGTTCTTCTTTAATATTAAAAAAGTCGGCGGCAATTTTGCTTTTATAACCAAAACGGTGAAAAATTCGGGAACCAAAAGTAGTGTTTTTTGTTTTCGATAATTCCGAAAAACCGTCGTTATTGGCGTCGTAAGGTTCGCGCTGTCGGTAAAAACCGTAAAGAGCCATACCTGTCCGGCTGTCGTTTGATACCACCGATGCATTTGCGTTAACACTGTAGTCGTTGGCAATATTGTTTGCATCATTTGCGCCCACACCAATAATACCGGCATCGGTTCCAAATTCGTATGAGTTTTGAACGGGGTCTTTTAAAATAAGGTTAATAGTGCCGGCAACGGCATTGCTTCCATATAGTGCCGAACCGCCACCGCGTATAACCTCAATACGTTCGAGCATGTTTGCTGGAATAAGTTCGAGACCATAAACGCCGGCCAGGCCACTAAATATTGGTCGGCCGTTAATAAGAACCTGCGAGTAAGGCCCTTCCATGCCATTCATGCGTACCTGGGTAAATCCGCAGTTTTGACAATTATTTTCCATACGTAACCCAGGGCTAAAGTTAAGCCCGTCGCTAAGGGTAAGCCCGCCTATCGATTTTAGTAACTTTGGGCTTATAGTGTTAACAATTACCGACGATTCGCTTCGTTTTTTTTCGCTGCGGTCGCCTGTAATAACAATCTCTTCGAGCCCCAATACGTCTTCGGTAAGTTCAAAATTTACCTCAATTGTATTGCCTGAGGTAATTTTAACCTCTTTTTCTGATGGTTTATAACCAATTGATTGGGCTTTTATTATGAATGTGCCTTCGGGCAAATTAACTAACTGGTAATGGCCTGTTTCGTCGGTAACAGCACCAATTGCTGTACCGTTAACCGATATTGATACAAATGGCACATGTTGGTTATTGCACAAAACATGGCCTGTAATATTGGCATCGGTACGTAACTTTTGGGCAAAGGCCATATTACCAATAAACAGTGCAATTAGTAGATAAAAAATTCTTTTAGTCATTGTGTAGTAATAGTTAAAAATGTTTTGTTTATAATTATATAGTAAATTATTAATTAACATAATTATTAGTTGTAAATACTAAAAATATTAATAATAAAAATGTGTAGTATATTATGTTAATATTGAATTAAAATAACAATAAATTAATTGAATTAATTTACACCCAAATTGAGCTAATCGGTCAATCGATATAGATTTTGTAAGTATTTCGCTACACTTGGTTAGTGAAACACAACAAACTATACATCGGGGTTAACCTAAGTAAAGTGTTTGTTTGCTTTGCTACAACCGCTCAGCTTAGGTTACAATATTGCCAAAGGAGGGGCGCGTAATAATTTGCAGGTAACCGGTGCAAATTTTGAATTGTTGGTATAACTAATTAATAATTGTACAGTTAATAATGTAACTCCCGGTGCTATATTAATATTAAACAAATTATTATCGAAACTAATTTTGTTTAATTTATTAATAAGTTGGAAAGTGAATGAATTGTGGGTATGTTGCGATTTTGAATTTGTTTTAAAGGGGTGCGAGTGTGTAATAGTTTTACCATTGCAGTTATGCGCGTGGTAAAACATTGTATTACTGCTGTAATAACCTATAAATAGCAGTATTAAACCAAATTGCAGCCAGTTAAATTTATATGTTATATTTTTTTTATCCACATTAAAAATTTATGGTGCAATTATAGTTGTAATAAATTAATTGTACAATCATAACTAATAGTTACTTTAAACCATTAATAAACATGGCTTGTATTAAAAAACCATACTAACACCAAGGCCATTAGGCGCAATACCAAACTTAATAACAGGTTTAGCCTGGCTTGTTTTAGTGAAACTTTGGTTATAAATATCGACAGCATTTTTACCAGTTTTTTCGGCACTAATAACAACAGGTATAGCAATTAACAAAGCTCCAATACCAATACCTGTACCAACAATATCGGCATTACTACCCGACATTAAGCTGCCAAGTTGCCAACCTAAAAATGCACCACCAATGCAACCAAAAACATTTGCAATGCTGCCTTTTACGCGAGCTTTATTAAACTCGGTGTGGGCTGCGTTGTTGGTTTTTAAAATGTCGGCAACCTGGTTTAAACGCAACAATTTATTGTTGTATGTATATGTATATCCCAATGCTGTTTTAGTAATTATAATTGCGCCATCAGGGCTTTTGGGTGTATTTGTAGTAATATTGTCATTTTTATTATTAGCAGCGTTGTAAATAATTTCTTTTACATCGTTTTTATCGATATATGTTTTAAGTTCGTTATTGTTTTTTGTAACAACAAAGTATACTTTGGCTGTATCTTCGTTTGTTATTTTACAGTATATTTTATCAAGGTTTTGGCGTATAATTAAATCTTGTCCAAGTGTATTTATTGTTACCAATATGGTAATAATAAAGGTTAATAAACTTTTAGTCATATTAGTTAGAGTAAGGTTAATAATGGTTAAGTGTAATTATAATTGCTATGTAAAAAATTGTAATCTTAATCTATAATTTTTTAATTATTGGTTTAATTTTAACAAATTCGTGTTCAAAATTAGGGGTAAAAATATTAATACCAAGTTTTTTTTCAATGTCGGTAATATTCCAAAATTTACCACCGTCGAGCTCGTTTTTGTTTGGTATTATTGTACCATTATGTATAGCTAAAAAGCAAAAAACCAGTTCGGTTTCAATGTTACTTTCCCAAACATATTTAAACAAAAAACGAGGGTTGGTAACGTTAATGCCGAGCTCTTCGCGGGTTTCGCGTTCAAGGGCTTGTTCAATGGTTTCGTTAAAGCTAATATGTCCGCCCATTGCGGTGTCCCATTTGCCGGGCTGAACAAGTTTATGCAATGGCCTTTTTTGCAAGTAAAGTTGTTGATTATTGTTAACTATATGTAAATGTACAACAGGGTGCAATAATGTTTTGTTAGTATGGCACTCGTCTCTTGATGCTTGTCCAATAACATTTCCTTTGGTATCAACTAAAGGTAACCACTCAATGTTTTCATTTTTTTTTGTTTTCATTTTTTTGTTTATAAACTCGTATAAAAAATACGCGCCAAACAAAATGTAAAAAAAACCACCACTAATAAATGCCCAGGCTTCGGTAGTCATAAACCAAACCGAATAAAAAACTAATAGCGTGTACGCTGCAAAAATGTAAAACATGTTACGCAGGCTGCGGTTCAGCATTTTTATTTGTTGGTTGTTAATTTGCATATTACCCATGTACCTTTGAGTTAAAGCAAGCATAAAGTTTTTTGGTGTAAAAACCGATACTCCCATTAAAATGCACATTAACAACCCAATAAGAGCAGGCTTTATTTTAAAAAACACATCGTTGTTTAGTAGCAACGACACCCCACCTAAAGCAACAATAAGTAGTGTGTCGAAAAGAATAAATTTATCGAGTTTTTTGTCTTTTATAAAGGTAACTACAAGGCTAACAATACCAATTGCCAATGCTACGCATATACCAACAGTTGTGCCCCATATTTCGTCGGCAACTATAAAAATTAGAATAGGTAAAAAGCCTGGTAGTAGTTTTTTAAATAAATCGATAAAAGGCATAATAGTTTATTTAACCGGAATTACAAGTTCCTGTCCAACTTTAAGTGGCAGCGATGTATTAATATTGTTAGCCTGTCCAATGCGTTTTTTTTCGATAATATATTTGTCGCAAATAAGGCTGTACGATTCGCCCGATGTAACAGTATGAATACACCTTATTGGAATGTTAAGTATTGCGCCAACTTTAAGGTTTTCGGCTTTAGTTCCATTAAGCTCTGTAAGTTGTTTTTGGGTAACCCCAAAGCGTATAGCAATACGGTACAAGTTGTCGCCATGTTCAATTTTGTAATCGTACAATGTGCCTTCAACTTTAGTTACTGTTACTTTTGTTTTGTCGGTTTTTATTTTTTCGCCAATCTCTTTTTCTTTTTTTAACAGCTCGGTGTATTCGTTGTCGTTATTGTTTTGTTGGTTGTTGGTGCTATTATTAATAATCAGGGGTTTTTCGGGTTCTTTATTAACAAACCATTTTACTGTTAAATATGCTGCAAAAGCTATAGCAAGTAATGCCAATACAGTAAAAATAGTTTTTATAGTTTTTTTGCTAATTTTTATAGTTTTTTTATTGTTAGTGATGTTGTGAAACTCAATAACTGCAACCGAAATGTTGTCGTCGCCACCGTTTTGGTTAGCTCGGTCAATAAGCAGTTGGCATTTATGCTCGGCCGATGTATTGTCGTCGTCGAGTATTTGCGAAATTTCAATGGGGCTAACAATATCGGTAAGTCCGTCGGTCGACAATAAAAAAATATCATTGTCGGCTACATCAACAGGGGTGCGGCAAACACCAAATTTAATTTCGGGGTTAAGGCCAACCATGTTTGTTACTTCGGCTTCAAAAGGGTTGTTATTGTTGCTTAAATGGTCTTTTGTAAGCTGAGTAAGTTTATTGTTTTTAAAAATGGCAATTCGGCTGTCGCCGGCATAGGCGTAATAAACCTTGTTTTCGTAATTTATTAAAACAGCAATTGTCGATGCCATGCCCACGCAACGGGGGTCTTTTTGTTTTTGTTCGTTTACGGTATAGTTTGCAAAAGTAATTGCATTGGTTAAAGCTTTTGCAATATCTTTATAATTACGGTTACTAAAATATTTTTTTATACTGTCGGCAGTAAGCCTTGCAGCAAGGCTGCCATTGCCGTTTTCGCCGTCGTGCCCGTCGCACACTACAAATACATGGCCGTTATCAATAACAAAATCGATAACTGCATCGGAGTTATATTCTTTTACCCTGCCTAAGTGGGTTTTTATACCGAAACTTTGTTTTAACATTTTTTTTGCCGTGTTTTTTTTAAAACATTACAATTTGCGCAAATTTAGGGCAATTATTGTATTTTAACAGTTTAAACGTATTTTTTAATTAACTATTGGCTGTTAATTTTATATTCAATTTTTTTATATCCTAATTGAGCTATTCGCTCAACTTAGGTTATACTTTGTAAGTATTTAAAAGCAACAAACTTTACATTTATGTTAAACTTAAGTAAAGTACTTGTGTTTTAAGCACTAATTAGGTATTAGTGTATTTTTTACACATAAACTTTTAACAATCCTTTTAATTGGTGTTATTAAGTAATATATTGCAAAAAAAATAAAAACGTTTTTAACTTATTATGTTTATTTATGGATAGTATTAATATTAAAGGCCGTATATATTTTGCAATATTGGCTTTATTAATGGTGTTAATTTCGTGTAAAACCGATGAGCCTAAAAGTTCGGAAAACAATATTTTAACATTTAGTGTTGAACAGCAAATTGGCCAGGCCGTTATTAGTACAGCCGATACTTTGGTAACAGCTATTGTCGAAAAAACTGTTGATTTAACTAATTTGGCAGCGCAAATTGTGGTTTCAAACAAAGCTTCGATTGTACCTGCACCGGCCGAACCACAAAACTTTACAAAACCTGTTATTTATGTAGTAACTGCCGAAAATGGCGATGTTAAAAAATGGAAAGCAATTGTTGGCTACCAGCCAAGTTCCGATAAAGATATTTTAACCTTTACTTTAAACGAACAGTACAAAACTCCCAAAATATATGCCGACAGTATTGTTGTTATTGTAAATGAAAATGCCGATATTAAAAATTTGACTCCTACAATTGAGGTTAGCGCGGGGGCTACGGTTGAACCTGCAAGCGGACAAGCTGTTGATTTTAGTAGCGGTGTGGTTATTTATACTGTTACTGCACAAGACTTATCGACAAAACAATACCGGGTTTTATTAACAAAACGTGCAAGTTCAAAAGCCGATATATTGTTGTTTAAAGTTGAGGGCCAAATTGGCGAAACATATTTTAACGAAAAAAAAATAAGGTGTATGGTTGGCCCTGATGCCAATTTAACTAGTATAGTGCCTGTTATCGAAGTATCGGACAAAGCCAGAGTACAACCCGAATCGGGCAAACCAGTCGATTTTAGTAAAGGCGCGGTTACGTTTACAGTTTTTTCGGAGCTGGGTTCGTACCAAAACTATTTGGCCGAGGTGGGTTATAGTATTAACGAACCCGACAACCCGCTTTTTAAATACGTTGGCAGGTTCGATTTTACCGATGTAAAACGGCCACGGGTTCATGCCCCGGGAGCCTATGTTTTTTTCAAGTTTAAAGGTACTTACGTTGAGGTTGAGGTTTACGACCAACAACAGTGGGGCAATCAAAATTACCTTGAAATTATTATTGACGGTAAGCGCGAACGTATACAAACCCAATATAAAAAGAACACGCTAAGGTACGATGGGCTTGCCGATACTGAGCATACTTTTATGTTGGTTAAAGATACCGAGGCCGGTATTGGTTACATTGAATTTGGTGGAGCCCGTTGCGACCAGCTTATTGCGCCTGGCGATTTACCAACCCGGAAACTCGAGTTTATTGGCAACTCCATTACATGCGGTACCGGAGCCGACTTATCGGCTGTGGCATGTGGTGCCGGTAACTGGTTCGACCAGCATAATGCTTACATGAGCTATGGGCCACGTGTTGCACGCAGCTTAAACGCGCAATGGCATTTATCGTCGGTTTCGGGAATTGGTTTGGTGCACAGTTGTTGCGACATGGGGTATGTTATAAGCAATGTTTTTGATAAAACAAGCCTTTTAAACGGCAGTGCCAACTGGGATTTTATCCGTTATATTCCCGATGCAGTTTGTATTACACTTGGACAGAACGATGGTGTACAGGATTCAACAGTATTTTGTACAGCATATGTTAATTTTATAAAATTTATACGCACAAAATATCCCGATGCACATGTTATATGTTTAACCAGCCCAATGGACGGCGGTAGCCTTAGTGCAGCACTTGCCAAATACGGGCAGGCAGTTGCCGGGTATTTTAATGCCAATGGCGATGCAAAAGTTCACTATTATGCATACACGCGTGGTTGGAACAGTGGTTGCGATACCCACCCAAACCTTGACGAACATGCCGAAATTGCTGCCGAGTTAGAGGTTAAACTTAAACAGGTTTTAGGCTGGTAATAAAATTGCATTTTAAAATGCATAATTTGTGAAAATGGAAATAAAAAAGCCGGTGATAATTTACCACCGGCTTTTTTGTTGTTATCCTAAAAACTATTTAATTAGTTCGATACTACGTGTTACAAAAGCGTTAAGGTCCTCGCCCTTAAGCATGTTGTTGGCCAGCAAGGCAAGGTCGATAATTTGTTTTGCAAGTTTATCGTTAATTGCATGAGCCTCGAGTTTTTCGGTAATTTGTTTGTTAATACCTGTAATTTTATTTTCGAGTTCCTCAATTTTGTCTTTATCGGCTTGTGGTACTTCCTCGTCTTTTTTACCTTCATTAAGCTTGTTAAGCTTTTGTTTTTCGGTTTCGAGTGGTTCAATTTGAGTACGCAATTGTGCAAGTTCGGAACCTAAGGTTTGTTGTTCGGTTTTAAGTACTTGTTTAACCAACGGGTGCGAAGTGTTAACAACTAAGTTGTAGCTGTCGGGCAAATCGCCATAAAAATTCATACCGTTCATTGCGCTCATCTCTTTCATGCGGCGCATAAACTCGCTTTGAGTAATAACCATTGGTTTGGCGTTTTCGCCCATCTCGCTAAAGTCAACAATATAGTTAGCGGCTTTTGGGGTAATAGCCCTAAAAATAGTGGTAAGCTCGTTTTTTTCGTTATCGTTTATCGACAGTGTTTCAGTTTCGTCTTTTTGTATAAGTTTACTTACAACGTCGGCGTCAACGCGTACAAACCTTGTGTTTTCGAGTTTTTGTTCAAGCTGGTTAACAAAGTGTATGTCTAACTGGCCGTCCATAACCAAAACATCGTAACCTTTGTCTTTAGCAGCCTGTATATAAGTGTATTGGTCAACTTTATTAGTTGCATAAAGGTAAACAAGGCTTTTGTTTTTGTCGGTTTGGTTGTCTTTAATAAGTTCTTTATACTCGTCGAGCGTAAAATATTTATCGTCTACATTTTTAAACAAAGCAAAGCTGTTAGCGCGTTCGTAAAATTTTTCGTCGCTTAACATGCCATATTCAATAAACAGTTTAAGGCTGTCCCATTTTTCTTCAAACTGTTTGCGGTCGGTTTTAAAAATTTCGGCCAACCGGTCGGCAACTTTTTTAGTAATATGTGCCGATATTTTTTTCACGTTACTGTCGCTTTGTAAGTAACTGCGCGATACGTTAAGCGGAATATCGGGTGAGTCGATAACACCGTGTAAAAGGGTTAAAAACTCGGGAACAATACCTTCAACGCTGTCGGTAACAAAAACCTGGTTGCAATAAAGCTGTATTTTGTTTTTTTGTATCTCGATATTGTTTTTAATTTTTGGGAAGTACAAAATACCAGTAAGGTTAAACGGGTAGTCAACGTTAAGGTGAATATTAAACAAAGGTTCGTCGTAAACCGGGTAAAGTTCGTGATAAAAATTTTTGTAGTCTTCGTCGGTAAGGTCAACCGGCTTTTTTGTCCAGGCTGGTTTAGTGTTGTTAATAATTTTGTCTTTACCGGTATCAACCATTTTATCTTCTTTCCACTCTTGCTCTTTGCCAAAAGCAATTGGTACAGGTAAAAATTTACAATATTTTTTAAGTAGTTCGTTAACCTTGTTTTCTTCTAAAAAATCTTTGTTTTCGTCGTCAATGTGAAGAACAATGTCGGTACCAAAAGTTTCGCGTTCGGTATCTTCCATAGTGTACTCGGGGCTGCCATCGCACGACCATTTAACGGCCACCGAGCCGTCTTTGTACGATTTTGTTATAATATCGACCCGCTCGCTTACCATAAACGACGAGTAAAAGCCGAGCCCAAAGTGGCCAATAATAGCACTAATGTTATCTTTATATTTTTCTAAAAAATCTTCGGCACTCGAAAAAGCTATCTGGTTAATATAATTATTAACCTCGTCGGCTGTCATGCCAATACCATGGTCGCTAATTGTAAGTGTTTTTTTGTCTTTATCAACAGCAACACGAACGGTAGTGTCGCCTAACTCGCCTTTGTACTCGCCCGATGCTGCAATTGCTGCCATTTTTTGTGTAGCGTCAACAGCGTTCGATACTATTTCGCGTAAAAAAATCTCGTGGTCGCTGTAAAGAAATTTTTTAATTATGGGGAATATGTTCTCGCTTGTTACCCCAATTTTGCCTGTTGCCATATTTTTAATTTTATTTTAGTTAACAATTATGTGCTGCTTTTTACCAAAGGTTATGCCAGTTGGGGTTTGCCAGTCAGTATGTCATAATTTTTGTTTTTTGGTGACATTTAGGCAAATATGGGTTTTGTTTTCTGTTTATAGTTACGGTAGTAACATTACTTTTTGTGTTTGTTTTGTTATTATAATAATTGTATTATTTTTATGGCCTGACGTGGTATTTAATATGTTGATTTACTTACTTTTAAAAAGTATTAATTTGTGAGAAAAATTATTACTTTTTGTACTGTTGTTTTGCTAATTAACTGTACCCTAAAAGCACAATACGATAAAAAAACCGATTTATCGTTTAGGTTTGGCAGTGTTATGTCTGGTAACCAAAAGTTTACTTACCCTGCCAGCGAAATTGTTGAAGTTGGAAACAGTGCAATGTTTTTTTACACTCTCGGGTTTAATTATAATATTAACAGGTATTTTGCTGTTGGCCCCGAGATAGGTGTTTTTATTAACTCGGATAGCGATTTTGATTACGATAAAGTACTAAACACAATACCTTATTACGAACTTTTAACTTTTGCCGCAGGCTTAAACGTTAAGTATAATTATTTTACGCGTAAAAAAATTAAAGCTTATGTAAAAGCCGGGTTAAACTACAATATCCATTTAGAGTCGATTAGCGATTACGTTTACTTAAACGAGGGCTTAAATGCACAACAAACAGTATTGTATTTTACCGACGAAATTCCATCGCAACTTTATAATGGTGGTATTGGCGCCAAAATAAGTACAGGTTTAAAATATAATTTTAGCCAAAGTTTTGGTACAATGATAGAGGCAGGATACTATAACCTGAGCTATTTTAAAGGACCGTTAATTGAATTAGGTTTCTTTTTCGATTTAGGAAAACGTTAGTTAATTGTTTATTATTTTTTACACTTAAAAACCACCAATTTATGTATAAATATTGTTTACTATTTTTATTTGCAGCTTTATTTACAGGTTGTACAAGTTTTGAGCCCGAGCTTAACCAACGCCCTAAACCATATACTGTTAGTATGGTTGAATTAAATTATACGCAAGATTACCAGGCAATTAAAATATCGCCACAAGGCAATATATGGGCTTATGGCTCGCAAGGCTTATACAAAGTTACCAACAACGAGGTTATAAAATACCCAACCGATTATTACTGCCATTCGACCTACAGGTTTTATACCCATTTTGCTTTTTTAAACAATAATGTTTTTATACCTAACAGTAGTTACTTTACACACATTATTAACGATACACTTATTAATTATTATCCATTTAACACCCAAAACGAAAAACTCGTTACAACACTCGATAATAAAATTTTAGTTACCGATGTTTATTACTATCATGAATATATTAACTCCGAACCTGTTTATACTTTCGACGGTGAAACATGGTACGAGGTTGGCTATATGTTACCCGATATTTTGTCGCAAAACGGTAATTTTGTTGTGTTTGGCCGCGATGGTTATAACGAGATACAAATTTTTAATGCCACTAACAATACAGTAAAAACTCACAACTCGAGTGTTTTTAGCAACAATGGTATAAAAATATCGGTAAGTTCGAACGGCGATTGTTACTACCAAAACAACATTGGTAACAATATTTATTATTATAACTACAACACCGGTACCGAATCGATAATTGAAATAAACCTTGACGGCTTAACGGTAAATACATTATACGATTTGGCTTCAAACAATGGTAAAACTTATTGTATTATAAGTGCAAACAATATGAATTGGGAAATTGGATATTATTTGGTCGATGTTAATACAAAACAATATATGTTTTTAGATAATTCACAATACTCGCAATATTATTTGTATGCCGATAAATTGGGCAATGCATGGGTTAACATTGTATCGTATTACGATTTTGGTTTTCCCGAGGTTAAAATATTATATTACAATAATATGTTACTTACTGACCAATATACAGTTAATAACGCCGACATTTGTATTTATTTAACCAACGATAATGACAATAATGTATGGTTTAGCGTTTGGAACCAGTCGGAACCTTATTTTCGCGATTTGTTAAAATATAACGGTACCGATTTTGAAAGTCATAAAAACAGGTTTACAATTAACTATAATAATTAAAGTTATGAATACAAAGATATATTTAACACTTGTATTTTTTAGCCTGATAGTAAATGTAAAAGCACAGGTTAATTTTTTAGACGAGATAAAAACCAAAAACCACTCGGTTGTTGCAGTAGCATATTCGCCTAATGGCAACATGTTTGCATCGGCAGGTTACGACCAAACTATACAAATACGCAGTAACCTTGGCGAGCTAATAAAACGTATCGACAGTAACCGCGATGTTGCCGTTCAAATAGCTTTTAGTGCCGACAATAAATACATAGCAGGCGGCGGGGGCAAAGCCGAGGTTTATGTTTGGGCTGTCGATAATGGAACATTGGTTTTTAAACTTAAAGGCCATAAAAAAGCTATTACCGGTATCGATATAAGTAACAAAAATATTGTAGCATCGGCAGGCAACGACAAAAAAGTTATACTTTGGGACCTTGCCACCGGCAATAAAATTCGCGAATGCGAAGGCCACAGTGCCGAAGTTATTGGCGTGTCGTTTACTGCCGACGGTAACTCGTTAGTGTCGGCGGGTAACGACGGAAGTGTTATTGTTTGGGAAGGCCGAACCGGGGCGATGCTTAAAAACCTGTCGGACAATAATAAAAAAACAGGTGCAGTTACAAGTGTGGCTTTTTCGCCAAACGGCAATTTTATTGCATCGGCATACGAAAAAAAAATTATTATTTG
>CAZJCR010000104.1:0-13043 GCA_964544385.1 uncultured Bacteroidales bacterium | reverse complement strand
GATTGAGCCATTAGCTCAATTTGGGTCTAAATCGATTGAGCGAATCGCTCAATTTGGAACATATTCTCCTATTTCATCAAAAAATTCATTACAATAATCAATACGTCGAGATTCGTACCAGATATTAGCATCACACATTCATTTATAGAGGCCATTAGAGGACTTGAATATTTCAGCAAAATTTATAACAATTACCCCCTGTAAACCCTCAAATGGACACTGCCTTTGCGGTTAGTTTAAATAAAACTTTAAAAATATTGTGTTTCAAATTGCTTAAAAAGTTAAAAACATATTATTTCCGAAATAGGGAAAACCCTATAAGTATTAGTATTTTTTCTATTGAATAAAGTAAACTGTATACATAATTTTACCTCAGATTAATTACTGTGCACAAAATTTATTTACCCATTAAAACTAAATGCAAACGCATTATTCAATCATTAATTAAAATTTAACCACTATGAAATTCAACAACTTAAAAATTGGCACAAAACTAACCATTGGTTTTGGTATGGTTTTGTTTATTACCTTTTTGGTAAGCTTTATTGCTATACGCCAAATACGCGAAATTGCCACAAGTGTAATGCTAAGCAATATTTTGGTCGAAACGGTAAACGATGTTAACCTTGCAATGCAAAACGAAAAAAACTACCTTTTGCGCAGGGACAAAGTTTATATTGACGAAAATAAAAAAGCTATTGAATCAATGTTAAAAAATGCTAATACAATAAAAAGTTATCTAAAAGACCAAACCGACATTGATGCAGCCGAAGACTTTATTAAGGTTAGTAATTTATACGCCGGTGCAATGGAAAATTTATATACAAAACAAAACGAAATTGACAATATTTACAGCAGCCTAATAACTTTGGCTCCCGAAATTGAACGCAACGCCGACGAACATTTTACGAATGTATTCATAAAAATACGGCTCGATGCAAAAGAATTTATGGTAAACCCAAATAACGAAAATGCAAAAATTATAACAAATAGCTTAAAGAATGGCCAAAACATATTAAAAAACAGCGCAAACACCAATTTAATCAATTATTTTGACCAATATGCCACAAGTTTTGCAATTATTGTAAAAGATAAAATCGAATTACTCGAAATTGAGGAAAACATGGTAAAACTACGCAACTTAGCTGTCGATAATATAAAAAAATCGGATGCTAAAATAAAAGAGCTAATGTTTGCAAATATACAATCAGCCAGCAGTACTTTACTTATTTTATCGATAATTGCCATTATACTCGGAATTTTTGCTGCAATAATTATTACCCGTGCTATTACAGGGCCAATTAAAAAAGGTGTCGATTTTGCTACACAAATTTCAAAAGGCGACCTTACAGCAAAAGTAAACTACGTGTCGCGCGACGAGGTTGGCATGCTTTGCCAGTCCTTAACACAAATGGCCAATAATTTAGAGAACATTGTTGCCGAAATTAACCAAAGTGCTCAAAACATAGCATCGGCAAGTATGCAAATGAGCAATGGTGCCCAAAACGTGTCGCAAGGTGCATCAGAACAAGCATCATCAACCGAGGAAATATCGTCGTCCATGGAACAAATGACTGCATCGATTATGCAAAATACCGACAACTCGAACCAAACACAGGCTATTGCACAAAAAGCAGTTATAAGCATTAAAGACGGTTTTAACTCAACCGAAAACGCGGTGCAATCAATGCGCGAAATTGCAACCAAAATACAGATAATTAACGACATTGCTTTTCAAACTAACATACTTGCACTTAACGCGGCTGTTGAGGCTGCCCGCGCGGGCGAACATGGCAAAGGATTTGCAGTTGTTGCCGCCGAGGTACGTAAACTTGCCGAACGCAGCAAAATTGCCGCCGACGAAATTAATGGAGTATCGAACCGTGGTGTAGCTATATCGGAAAAAGCTGGTAAACAACTTTCGGATTTAGTGCCCGAAATTGAACGTACTGCAAACCTAATACAGGAAATTTACGCATCGAGCAACGAGCAAAACAACGGAGCAAACCAAATTAACATGGCTATCCAAACTTTAAGCCAAATAACACAACAAAACGCCGCTGCAAGCGAAGAGATGGCATCGAGCTCCGAAGAGCTTGCCAGCCAGGCCGAAAACCTTGCCGACCTTATTGCTTTCTTTAAAACAACACAAAGTGTAAAAGCTAAAAAACACCAAACGGCTTACAGAACCGAAAATGTAAGAACCGAAAAATTAAATAAAGCCGATAAAAAATTAAAAATTACAACTAAACCCGATAACTTTAAACATAAAGAACCTGCAGGAGCATTAATTGACTTTGAGGAAGAAGTTACCGATTCGGGTTTTAACCGTTTTTAAAAATTATACCTAAGTTGAGCGGTTGGAGCTAAACGAACAAACGCTTTACTTAGTTATGTATAACCCCGATGTAGATTTGGGATATAATCTTTAGTTTGACCATTAACCCAACTTAATTTATTAAAAACAGGATGCCTATAAACGGCATCCTGTTTTTTATATATTACTACAGTATAATTATTTAACAAAAATAAATTAAAGCGGTTTGTAAAAAAAACGGTTCCACCTTACAGTATTATTGGCTTTATCAACCGACAACCAAACCCGCCCTGCTTTGCCAATTAAATGGCTCTCGGGCACAAAGCCCCAGTAACGGCTGTCATTAGCGTTATCGCGATTATCATCGGCCATAAAATAATAGTTATGCTCAAAAGTAAATTTTTGAGTAGGTTTACCATCAATAAAAACAACATTGTTTTTTTTCGATATTTTTTTGCCCTCGTAATGTTCAATAATAAACCTGTAAAGGTAAAATGTAATATGGTTTAACTTAATTGTCGACCCTTTTTTTGGTACAAATAAAGGCCCAAAATTGTCTTTGTTCCAATTATATATTAAACTGCTTGGAAAATATAACGAGCTATTTTCGCCCGAAAACTCTTTTAACTCGCGCACAAAATCAACATTAGCCTGGGCTAAAACTGTATCGGCAATTTCGCGTGTAAGCGCAAAATCGTAAATACCAATATCCGACACAATACCACCCTCGGTAATATTAAATTTTTGTAAAAAACTATTATCAAGCAAGTTACCGTTTGTAACAACCCTGTAATTAAACTGCATAGTCGGTTTTTCAGCCAATTCAATATTATTGATAATTATTTTTTTATTATCAATTATAACAGTATCGCCAGGTAATGCAACGCAACGTTTAACCATAACCTCTTTTTTATCGATAGGCGGGTCGATAGTTTTTGGATAATTAAAAACAACAATGTCGTTAATTTTTACTTTGCTAAACCCCGGCAAGCGCATGTATGGCAATTGAATAATAGTTGAATAAATATTACCAAAAAACGGTACCGAAACAATAGTAACAGGCAACCTTGCCCCTGTCGATAGTTTGTTTACAAAAATATAATCACCCTTTAAAAGTGTTTTTTCCATTCGTTGCGATTTTACCACATAACTATCAAGCACAAAGCCTTTTACCAATAACGCAAAAACAAGGGCCAGCACTAAAGCAAGCCCCCATTCTTTAATATTTATATTTTGTTCAATTTTTCTATGCATCAAATAAAAATAAGTTTTAATTACATAAATATTTTAGTTATGCACAAATTTAAACATATTTTTAAACCGCAAGTTTTTAGGGAACCGTTGGTCTTTGTCGAGCGATAGCCAAACAAAAGCAGCACGGCCAACAACATGGTCTTCGGGCACAAAGCCCCAAAACCTCGAGTCGAGCGAGTTGTGACGGTTGTCGCCCATCATCCAATAATAATCCATTTTAAACGTGTAACTACTGGCAGGTTCATTATTTATATAAATAACGCTGTCGGCAACTTTTAGTGTGTTTCCCTCGTAGTGGCCAATTATTCGTTTATAAATAGGCAGGTTGTCAATAGTTAAGTTTATTGTTGCACCTTTTTTAGGTATCCACAATGGGCCATAATTATCTTCGTTCCACTTAAATTTACTGTCGTGCGGAAAAACATAACCGCTACCGTCGCGGTCGCCGGCGTTTTCTTTAATTACCTGTCGCACAATATTAAAAGTGCTTATACGGTCGGCCACTTCGGTTGTTAAAGGTATACGGTAATACCCTGGTTGCATGTAACCCTGGCTAATATCGTCGATAGCTACCCCAAGTTTTTGCAAGGCTTTTGGGTTAATATTCGAGCCATCGGTTAAAATTGAGTAACGATATTGAATTTTTCCAACAGGTTCTTGCTTTTTATTATTAACAAATAACTGACCGTCAACAATTTTAATAGAGTCGCCGGGTATAGCCACACAACGTTTAACATAGTTTTCGCATTTATCAACAGGCCTGTGCACAACGGTAAACCTGTTCCAAACGTTGTTGCGTCCCATATCGCGGCAAAGCTGGTAGTAGCTTGGAGCCTGGTTTTCGACACAAACAGTATCGCCCTCGGGAAAATTAAACACAACAACATCGTTATTTTTAATTGTACGATATCCTTTCATTCTAAAATAGTCGCGTTGCCAAGCCTCGATAAACGATTTTTTAGAGTTATTAGTTAGTGGCAGCGAGTGGTGTACAAAAGGTACCGACAAAGGTGTAATAGGTTTGCGAGGCCCATATGCCGATTTACTTACCAAAAGGTAATCGCCAACTAACAACGATTTTTCCATCGACGATGTTGGGATTGTGTACATTTCGAAAATAAAGGTGCGGATTAAACTGGCGGCAATAACTGCAAAAATAATTGCATCAACCCATTCAATAACTTTTGTTTGTTTTTTAACTCCTTTTTTCTTCCAAAAAGCCCAATGTACTTTTTTTGTTATATAAATATCAAAAATAACAGGTAAGCCAAAAAGCCACCAGTAGTTTGTGTTCCAAATTACCCAAAGCAAATAAATGCAGGCAACTATTCCAAATTTAAACCATTTGTCCGACAGTATTTTTTTCATTATAATAAAATTTAAACTATATATTAATTACAAATTCATTAAATCGTTCATGCCATAAAAGCCGGTTTTTGCTTGTAAAAACTCGGCTGCCAATACAGCACCGGTTGCAAACCCTTTTCGGTTATATGCCTCGTGTCGTATTGAAATTGTGTCAATATCGCTCTCGTAAAAAATTTCGTGTGTACCGGGCACATCGCCAACACGTTCCGATGTAATTGGCAACTCGTTTGGCAATGTATCAATATCGTTTTTCCATGTTTTTAACCTTGGTATTTCAGCCATAATACCTTCGGCCAAAGTAATTGCAGTGCCACTTGGTGCATCGAGCTTACGTGTATGGTGAATTTCGTTTACCCGCACCTGGTATTGGTTAAAATTGCTCATTAATGATGCAAGTTTACGGTTAAGAGCAAAAAATATGTTTACCCCTAAACTGTAGTTTGATGCGTAAAAAAACGCTGTTTGGCATTTTTCGCAATAACTAATAACCTCGGGCATTTTATCGAGCCAGCCTGTTGTACCGGCAACAACAGGCACGTTTGCCGAAAAGCATTTTTTAAAGTTATCGACAGCCGATACGGGGTTGCTAAATTCAATTGCAACATCAATATTTTTAAGTTTGTCGGCATTTAAATCATCGGTATTATCTTTATCGATAATTAAAGCAATATTATGCCCACGGCTTATTGCTATTTGCTCAATCTCTTTACCCATTTGGCCGTAACCTATTAAAGCTATTTCCATATTAAAGTTTTTATAATTTAACGTATTATTCAAAGTCGAGTATATCGCCCGGTTTACAATTAAGCTCGCGGCAAATAGCCTCTAAAGTGGTAAACCTAATTGCTTTGGCTTTGCCACTTTTTAAAACCGACAAGTTGGCCATGGTAATACCTACCCGCTCCGACAACTCGGTTAACGACATTTTTCGCCTTGCCAGCATTACATCTAAATTTATTATAATTGCCATTTAAATTGTAAGTTCGTTGTCGGTTTTTAAATTGTGGCCAATTTTAAAAATTAATGTTAACACTGCAAATAGTAACGATGCCCATAAAAAGTTAAGTAAACCATTATCGTAAGCCGGACTTAAAATTATGTTATTAACTGTTATTTGGTTTATGTACATTATTTTGATGATACTTAATATACTGCCAATAAAAAACACAATTATCGAAAATACTGAAAGTTGTTTTAAATAATGTGGTATTAAATTATCGAAAGCATTATTCTTTTTTGAAAGGTTATATAAACTGTAAAATATTTTGTAAAACTTATAATTATAAAACCATATTATTGTAACCACAGCAATTGTATAAATTAGTATTAAACAGGTATTAATTTTATTTGGTAAAATTAATACTGGTGAGCCCTTAAAAGTACTAATACCGGCAGGTAAATTACTATTTGCAAATTCAACAACAGCACTACTTTTAATATTAACATTAAATTGCCCCAGGTATTGGGCCATAAGCAATTTTTTATTGTATACAATATTAAGCACCTGATATGTAATAGCGATAATTCCTAAAACTAAATTAACATACCAAACGCATTTTATAATATGGTATAAAAAGGTTACAATCGACGTTTTACCAAGTTGAATTCTCATCTGCATATTTTTCTATTATGGTCAAATTGCTTGCCCCTGTTTATAGGGGTTCGGGCGTGATAAATTTCAATATCATGAATATTTTACTTGCATCAATGCCTAATTAAAATATAAATAATTAGGCAACAAATTAAACGAATAATTATTGAATATCAAAATATATTTATCGTTTTTCGATAATTATTTGTTGTTTTAAAATAATTAGTACAAAAAAAAACCACCAAAGTTTAACTTTGGTGGCTCAATATACTTTCTAAACAGATGCTTATTTCACCTTATTTGCAATAGCTTCGAAAGCCTGAGGGTGGTTCATAGCTAAGTCGGCCAAAACCTTGCGGTTAATTTCGATATTAGCTTTAGTTAACTTACCCATAAATTCGGAGTACGACATACCGTGTAAACGAGCGCCGGCGTTAATACGCATAATCCATAATGAGCGGAACGAACGTTTTTTAGCCTTACGGTCGCGATAAGCATACTGCAAACCTTTTTCATAAGTGTTTTTTGCTACGGTCCAAACATTTTTACGAGCACCAAAGTAACCCCTGGTCTCTTTCATCAATCTTTTTCTTCTCTCTCTTGATGCTACAGAATTTACTGATCTTGGCATAATTTTAATTTTTTGGTGTGGTTAGCGTTCCTATATACAGGAAACTTTTTTGGCTAAATCACGCCTGGTTAAACAATAATACATTTACCTCATTGCTAAGCAAAGCCTTATGTTTTTAAGGTCGGCTTTGTTAACTGTGGTAAAGTAAGTTAAGTTACGTTTACGTTTAGTAGCTTTTTTAGTCAAAATATGACTTTTAAAAGCATGTTTACGTTTAATTTTTCCGGTACCTGTTAAAACAAAACGCTTTTTAGCGCCGGAAACAGTTTTCATTTTTGGCATAATTGTTCAATTTAAAAAAACAACTTATTTTTTCTTTTTAGGTGAAATTAGCATTATCATTCGTTTACCTTCGAGTTTAGGGAGCTGTTCAACTTTCCCGTAATCTTCAATTTCCTGGGCAAGGCGTAGCAATAAAATTTCGCCTTGCTCTTTAAATAGTATCGAACGGCCTTTAAAAAACACGTAAACTTTAAGTTTTGCGCCTTCTTCTAAAAATTTAAGGGCGTGCGTTTTTTTAAAGTTAAAGTCGTGTTCATCGGTATTAGGCCCAAACCTTATTTCTTTTAATACAACTTTCGAAGCTTTAGCTTTAATTTCTTTTTGCTTCTTTTTTTGCTCATAAAGAAACTTGCTATAATCAATAACACGACATACTGGTGGATCAGCTTTTGGTGAAATTTCGACTAAATCAAGTCCTTGTTCTTCGGCCATTTTAAGTGCCTCTTTTACTGCGAATACGCCCGGGTTAGTAATATTATCGCCTACTAAACGTACATTAGGCACCCGTATTTGTTCATTGATTCTAAACATAGGCTGCTCTTCAACGCGTTGAAACCTAGGTCTAGGTGGTCTAATTCCTGCTATGGCTTGGCCCTCCTGATTAATTAATACTTTATTAACTCATTAATCTCATTTTCGACTAAGGCTTTAAACTGGTCGGTTGTCATACTTCCAAAGTCTCCTTCGCCTTGTCGGCGTACCGATACGGTACCTTCTTCCATCTCTTTTTCACCAACTATTAACAGGTATGGGATACGTTTTAATTCATTGTCGCGTATCTTTCTGCCTATCTTTTCGTTGCGGTCATCAATGGCGGTGCGAATATCGGAATTATTTAGAATATTTGAAACTTTTTGGGCATATTCGTTATATTTTTCGCTAATTGGCAGTATAACAGCCTGTTCGGGGGTTAACCATAGTGGAAATTTACCTCCTGTATGTTCAATTAATACAGCAACAAAACGTTCCATCGAACCAAAAGGTGCGCGGTGTATCATAACCGGGCGGTAACGTTTATCGTCGTTACCAATATATTCAAGTTCAAAACGTTCGGGCAGGTTATAATCAACCTGTATTGTGCCTAATTGCCATTTGCGGCCAATTGCATCGCGTACCATAAAGTCGAGTTTAGGTCCATAAAATGCAGCCTCGCCTAATTCAACGGTTGTTATCATGCCTTTTTCGTTGCATGCTTCAACAATTGCCTGTTCGGCTTTTTGCCAGTTTTCGTCGGAGCCGATATATTTTTCGGTATTATTAGGGTCGCGTAGCGATATTTGCGCTGTGTAATCGTCGAATTTAAGTACTTTAAATATATATAATACTATATCGATAACTTTAATAAACTCTTCTTTAAGCTGGTCGGGGCGGCAAAAAATGTGTGCATCGTCTTGGGTAAAGCCACGTACGCGTGTTAATCCGTGAAGTTCGCCGCTTTGTTCGTACCTGTAAACTGTGCCAAACTCGGCAAACCTAACTGGTAAATCTTTGTACGAGCGTGGTTTAAATTTATATATTTCGCAATGGTGTGGGCAGTTCATTGGTTTAAGTAAAAACTCTTCGCCCTCGGCGGGGGTGTGTATTGGTTGGAACGAGTCTTTACCATATTTTGCATAATGCCCCGATGTTACATAAAGTTCTTTTTGACCAATGTGGGGAGTAATAACCCCCTCGTAACCATACTGTTTTTGAAGGCGTTTAAGAAAATTTTCGAGCCGCTCGCGTAATTGCGCACCTTTTGGCAACCACAATGGCAGGCCTTGGCCAACGCGTTGCGAGAAAGCGAATAGTTCCATCTCTTTGCCTATTTTCCGGTGGTCGCGTTTTTTTGCCTCCTCGAGCATAACCAAATACTCGTCGAGTAGTTTCTTTTTGGGGAAAGTAATACCGTAAATACGTGTAAGTTGTTTCCGTTTTTCGTCGCCACGCCAGTATGCGCCTGCCACGCTTAGTATTTTTACGGCCTTAATATGTTCGGTATTGTTTAAATGTGGGCCACGGCATAAATCGGTAAAATTACCTTGTTTGTAAAAGGTTATTGTTCCATCTTCGAGCTCGTTAATAAGCTCAACTTTATATGTCTCGTTTTTCGAATTAAAAAATTCTAAAGCTTGTTGTTTCGATACTTCGGTGCGAACATAATCAGTATGTTTCGACGCGAGCTCTGTCATTTTTTGTTCAATAGTTGCAAAATCGTTGTCGGTAATTTGTTTATTGTCGCCTAAATCGACATCGTAATAAAAACCGTTTTCGATAGCCGGACCTATTCCGAATTTAACACCCGGGTAAAGCTCTTGCAGTGCTTCGGCCATAAGGTGTGCCGACGAGTGCCAAAAAGCATGTTTACCGTTTTCGTCGTCCCATTTAAATAATTTTATTGATGCGTTGTTGGTAATTGGGCGGCTAATGTCGTAAAGGTCGCCGTTTACGCTAACCGATAGCACCTCTTTAGCTAAACGGGGGCTAATGCTTTCGGCAATTTGATACCCGGTAACACCGGCTTCAAACTCCCTTTTGCTGCCATCGGGGAAAGTTATATTAATCATTTTGTGTATTATTTAATTTTTTTGATGCGCAAAAATATAATAGTTATATAAAATGCGCAATATTTTTTTCGATAAATAATTTTTTGTAACTATTTAGTATTTAAAGCCGAAAACCTTGAAATAATTTCGTTTGTTTGTTTTTGGTACTCGGTATTTATGGCTTTAATTGCTGCTTTTTTCGATTTTTTGTCAACCTTGCGTGTTAAGTTTATTTGACCGAGCGTGTTTTTTTGTAATTCAATTGTATCGTTAATAATTGACGATAATGCTGTGCCGTTTTTGCCGGGAAAAAGGAACTCGTAGGTAAGGCACTCGATAACAAGCTCGTTCGACAGGTAGTTAATGTCTTTTTTTAGATTACGGATATTTGCCATTTTATTTTGTTTTAGTTTT
This sequence comes from uncultured Bacteroidales bacterium, assembly GCA_964544385.1. GTDB lineage: Bacteria > Bacteroidota > Bacteroidia > Bacteroidales > SZUA-534 > CAZJCR01. The sequence continues at coordinate 2,661 of CAZJCR010000104.1, read as the reverse complement.
TATTTTTTATTTGATAATTGAATTTAGCTTTCGTCGTGAAAAAAAAGTTTATAGAATTTAAGGCCTTTTTGGTTATCAAAACCTTTTTCGATATAATCGGGGTTTGAGTGTACATAAATATGGAAATTACGGTCGAGTTTTATGATGCTTCGGAAATATTTTTTTCCTTTTTTTAAAGCAGGTTCCGACAGGTCGAATTGGTTAACCGGTGACAGGTCGCGTTTAATTTCGAACTCTTGTTTATAATCGTCAAAAGCCTGGCTAATTTGCTCATCGCCAATAATATCGGCTTTAAACTGCTCGTTATCGTAAACTTTATTATTATTAAAATAGGCCTCCGCTCGTTTTAAAAATGCTACTTGGTCTTGTTTATCAACTTTGTTGTCGGTGGTTAAAACCTGTTGGCTAAAACCTTTACAAATGTTAAGAATTTGGTTGGTTTGATAGAACTCGTTTTCGCGCGGGGCAACCTGTAAAAAGTCGTTTCGCCAGTACAGTGCTTCGTTTACCGGGTTTGTTGAGTCAACAAGGCTAACTTTGTAACCAAACTCTTTTTCGGTATTAAAAATAAGGCAGCCTTTGTCGAGCTTTTTAATATTTATTCCATTGTCGTAGTCAACTTCAAAGTTTTCGTTTTTTTGATATACGCGCAAAAAAGTATCTTTATTTTCGGACTTAAACAGGCCAATTGCATCAACAATTTCATCGTCGATAACAACATTGCTGAATTTAACCATGTAAAACTCGCCGGTTTTAATTTTGGGGTGGTTGCTACTCTCGTAAAGTTGATAAGCCAGGCTTACGCTCTGTTTATAAAATTCCGAGTTATCGTCAAAAACTTTTGATATAAAACTAAATACAGGGTTGTTATCTAAACTTTGTTGGTTTGTAAAGCTAAAAAAATAGTCGGGTTTAAAAGGCGACAAAAAGTATTGTTTAAGAATATTTTCAACATCGGGGTCGTTAACCTGCATTTGGTTTTTCGACAGTTTAACACCATTGTCATCGGGGCGGCTACCAATATTATGGACAACAATTTGGTTAAGCGATACATCGGTAAAATTGAACATATATTATAATTAAAAAACCAACAAATGTAACAAAAAGGCTAACAAAGGGACAAAATAGATAAATATATTTTATAAAAAGTTGTAATAGTTAAAATATTTAGTAATTTTGCGCCCGCTTTTCGGCGAGAAGAGCACCGGGTGTAATGGGTTTTCATTTCGGGTTTTAGGCTGCGTAGCCATCAACATCTGTCCCATAGCACCTGCTAAATAATAATTATCTGCCCTTAAGTAAATGGGTTTTGGTCAGGTGTAAATGGGAAATAATGAATAATTTTGAACAACAAGGATTAAGTCCTGAGTTACTCAGGGCTATTGGTGATTTGGGTTTTGAAACGCCAACGCCAATACAGGAAAAAACTATCAAAACAATTTTAGAGTCGCGAGGCGACTTAATTGCTTTGGCTCAAACCGGTACCGGTAAAACGGCAGCATTTAGTTTGCCAATAATACAACAGGTAAAAACATCGGAACGTGCTGTACAGGCATTAGTGTTATGCCCTACCCGCGAGCTTTGCCTGCAAATTACCAACGACATGAAAAACTTTTCGAAGTATGTAAAAGGTTTGCATGTTGAGGCTGTATATGGCGGAACAAGCATTGTGCCCCAAATAAAATCAATTAAAAGCGGTGTACATATTATAGTAGGTACCCCGGGGCGTACACTCGATTTAATTGAACGCCAGGTTTTAAAAGTTGATTCGATAAAATGGTTAGTTTTAGACGAGTCGGACGAGATGCTCCAAATGGGTTTTAAAGATGATTTAGATTCTATATTATCGACAACACCAAAAGATAAACAAACTTTATTATTTTCGGCTACAATGCCCCAAGGCGTGCGCCATATTGCCGGCAACTACATGAACAACCCCGAAGAGATATCGGTAGGCAAAAAAAACCAGGGTGCCGATAATGTTGAACACCATTTATACATGGTAAAAGCATCGGACAGGTACTTAGCACTTAAACGGTTAGCCGATATAAACCCCGATATTTACGGTATAGTTTTTTGCCGTACCCGGAGCGAGACAAAAGAGATTGCCGATAAACTTATACAAGACTCGTATAACGCCGACGCTTTACATGGCGATTTGTCGCAGGCTCAACGCGACCACGTAATGGCAAGGTTCCGCAGTAAACACCTGCAAATATTGGTTGCCACCGATGTTGCTGCACGCGGGCTCGATGTTAACGACCTTACACATGTTATTAACTACAACCTGCCCGACGACCCTGAAATTTATATTCACCGTAGCGGACGTACCGGCAGGGCAGGTAAATCGGGTATATCGATTGCGATTACCCACTCGCGCGAAGGCCGCAAAATTAAAGACCTTGAACGTATTTTAGGCAAAAAATTTGAACCTAAATTAGTACCAGGCGGCCGCGAAATTTGTGAAAAACGGTTATTTAACATGATTGATAAAATTGAAAATATAACCGTTGATTACAAACAAATTGAATCGTTTATGCCGGTTATTTTTGATAAACTTGCATGTTTTGACCGCGAAGAGCTTATACGCCGCTTTGTTTCGGTTGAATTTAACCATTTTATGGAATATTACCGTAACGCCAGCGATATTAACGTACAAGC
>CAZJCR010000103.1:0-13118 GCA_964544385.1 uncultured Bacteroidales bacterium | reverse complement strand
TTAACCTAAGTAAAGCGTTTATTTGCTACGCTTTAACCGCTCAACTTAGGTTATATTTTACCGACATAATTTTTAAAAGGCCAATGTTTTATTAAAACATTGGCCTTTTATATTCAATACAAAAATACTAAATTGCATTGTACCCAAATAAAATTACAATGCTCGAATCGTTTTTACATTATATATGGCAATACCAATTGTTCGATACCAACAATTTAAAATTGGTGTCGGGACAAACTATTGAGATACTTAACCCGGGAAATTTAAACAACGATGCCGGCCCCGACTTTTTTAATGCCCGCGTAAAAATTGACAATACAATTTGGGCCGGTAATATTGAAATACACCAAAAAACATCGCAATGGTTTGAGCATAAACACAACCTTGACCCAAATTATCAAAACATAATTTTACATGTTGCAGTAAAAAATAATACAACAAGCATTACAGGTATTAATGGCAATATACCGCTTTTGCTTATTGAACCACCAAAAAACCTTTACAATCAATATACTTATTTAATAAACAACAATGCCTGGATACCATGCGAATCGTTTATAAACAAAGTTGATAAATTTATTATCCTTCAATGGAAAGAGGCATTATTAGTTGAACGTTTGACCCAAAAAGCCGAAATTATTGAACAACGTTTTAAACAAACAAACAACAATTTTGAAGACACATTTTACATAACACTTGCACACAATTTTGGGTTTAAAATCAATAGCCTGCCATTTGAACTACTTGCCAAAAGTATCGAACTTAAACACTTAGCCCAAAACAAAGACAACATTCAAATTATTGAAGCTTTGCTTTACGGACAAGCAGGGCTTATACCCGAAAATCCAAAAACCGAATATGAAACGCAACTACAAAAAAATTATGCCCACTATAAATTAAAATACAACTTAAACAATTTAAGCGGCCAACTTTGGAAATTCTCGAAAATACGGCCCGTAAACTACCCAACAATACGTATATCACAATTTGCATCGCTTATACACCGCTCGTCGGCACTTATGTCAAAAGTGTTAGAGTCGCGCACTATTGAACAACTCGAAAACCTTTTTAAAGTTGAAGCTACCGGCTACTGGCTAAACCACTATACTTTTAAAACCGAAACATACATTAGTAATAAACCATTGGGCAAAAACGCTTTTACAAACATTGTTATAAATACAATAGCCCCGTTTATGTTCTTTTACAGCAAAATTAAAGACAACAACACATACACCCGGCAGGCATTAGAATGGCTTACCTGCCTGCCACCCGAGAGCAACCATATAATTACCGAATGGAAAAAATATGGTATCGAAATACAAAACGCTTTCGATACTCAGGCATTAACACAACTTAAAAATAACTATTGCCAATACCGCAAATGCCTAAACTGCCGCATTGGAAACCAGGTAATTAAACAGGTTTTTTAACATCAAAATTGTTTTATATTATTAATTTACTGATACTTAAACATATTTATAACCAAATAAAAAAAATGTTTGCAGTATATTTTATAATTGTTACTTTTGTGCGCGGGTAAGTCTTATACGACCAGCTCCTGCTGAATCCCCCCAGGTCCGGAAGGAAGCAAGGGTAAGTGGTTGAGCGGTGCGATGTAAGTAGCTTACCCGTTTTTTTTTTGCTCATGGACATAAAAATATATAATATTCCGTTAGTGGGCGACATTATTGTAAAAAAACACCCACAGGCAAAAAGCCTCAAAATTTTATTAAAACCCGGACAATCGCCAAAAGTTATTATACCTAAACTTATGCCCTTTGATATGGGCTTTAGGTTCGCAATCGAAAAAACCAACTGGATAACCCAACACCAACAAAAATTGTTGGCCAAATTACCAACCCAAAAAATTTATACCGACAATGCAGAACTACATACAAGGTTCACAATTGTAAAAATTGGCCGCAATACAACAAACTCAATAATACGCAAAAACGACAATAATATTATTTGGCTCCTTTTTCCCGAAAATACCGATATAACTTTACCTAAATACCAAAACCTTATTAAAAACTTTTTTACCGAAATATTGCGCAAAGAGGCAAAAAAATATCTGCCGCAAAGGCTTAAAACATTAGCAAACCAATACCAGTTTAAATACAACAACGTAACTGTAAAAAACATAAAAACACGCTGGGGAAGCTGCTCGTTTAATAATAACATAAACCTTAACATGCACTTAATGCGGCTGCCTGAACATTTGTCAGATTTTGTTGTTTTGCACGAATTATGCCATACAATACACAAAAACCATGGCCCGTTATTTCACCAATTGTTAAACAAAATAACCGGCGACGAAAAAACGTTAAATAAACAACTAAAACAATTCCAAATAGAACTTTAACCACAACTAATATTACAGTAAACAAACCTAAACAAAACCAATAATGAAACAAATTGCCGAACGCTTTATACGATATGCCAAAACCGACACACAATCGGACCCCAAATCGACAACCTGCCCAAGCACAAACAAACAGTTTAACCTGGCAAAAATTCTTAAAGACGAATTTGAAGAGATGGGCATTAACAAAACCGAAATTGACGAAAACGGCTATTTATTTGCAACAATTCCATCAAACACTAAAAAACAAATACCAACAATAGGCTTTATTGCACACATCGACACAAGCCCCGACATTACTGCCGAACAGGTTAAACCAATTATTATTAAAAACTATAGCGGTAAAGATATTATTCTGAACCTCGAAAAAAACATTGTACTGTCGCCAACCGATTTTCCAACATTGCTACAATACATTGGACAAGACCTTATTACAACCGATGGAACCACCCTTTTAGGTTCCGACGACAAAGCCGGAATAGCCGAAATTATGCACATGGCATACATACTAGCTAACAACCCTGGGTTTGAACACGGTACAGTTAAAATAGCTTTTACCCCCGACGAAGAAATTGGCCGGGGTGCCGACCTTTTTAACCTCGAACGCTTTAAAGCCGACTTTGCTTATACCGTTGATGGTGGCGGCCTTGGCGAATTACAATACGAGAACTTTAACGCCGCAACTGCAAACTTTACCGTTACCGGAAAAAACGTGCACCCGGGCGAAGCTCAGGGACAAATGGTTAACGCCGCACTTTTACTTAACCGCGCCCTGGCATCGATACAACTTAACCAAACTCCTCGGTACACATCGGGTTACGAGGGCTTTTTTCATATTCTTACAATTAACGCTAATGTAGAACAGGCACAAGCCGAACTACTTATTCGCGACCACGACCACGAAAAATTTGAAGCAAAAAAAGTACAACTTACTCAAATTGCAAACCAACTTAACAACGAGTACAAAGGCGATTATATTAAAGTTGATTTTAAAGACCAATATTACAATATGAAAAAAATGATTGAACCGCATTTTCATATTGTCGAAACTGCACGCTCAGCTATGGAACTGGTTGGAGTTGTACCGGTTATTAAACCAATACGAGGTGGTACCGACGGTGCACGCCTGTCGTACATGGGCCTGCCAACACCCAATTTATTTACCGGCGGCCACAATTTTCACAGCCGGTACGAGTTTGTTCCAATACAAAGCATGCAAAAAGCCGCCGAGGTACTGGTTAAAATTGTTGAACTTTACGGAAAAAAATAAAACTATTTGCCCAGTTAGTTAAAACATCGATGTTACCTTTATACTATAGGTATTGCCCCGTATAAGGCAAAATATCGATAAAAAAGCTTTCTTAATATTAAGCCCCTATAGGGGCAGGCAGTTTTTACATTATTTACTGCCGGTATTCTGCTCATAACAGCGCGGTAGTTTGTAACCCAAATTTAGCGATTCGCTCAATCGATTTAGATTTTGTAAGTTTTTCACTACACTTGGTTTGTGAAACACAACAAACTCTACATCGGGGTTATACATAAGTAAAGCGTTTATTTACTATGCTTTAACCGCTCATCTTAGGTGTAAAACAAGTACAACATAAATTTTGCATAAAACCAACCAAAAACTTAGGTTTTAAGAAACCAAAAAGTGTATTTTTCAAATCGGTTACATTTGCATCTTGAATTTACAGGTACTTAACATCAATGTTTTGTTTGTTATTTGCATATATATTTTACTTTTGTACCTACATTACAAAAACAAAAAAATAGTATAAAATGCTCAATAACAAATCAGTACTTATAACCGGCGGAACAGGCTCGTTTGGTAAAAAATTTACACAAACTATTCTTAACCGCTACCCCAATATTAAAAGGTTAGTTATATACTCGCGCGACGAACTTAAACAGTTCGAAATGTCGCAGGTTTTTTCCATAGACAAATACCCCGGTATACGCTATTTTATTGGTGATATTCGCGACACCAACCGCTTTAAACGAGCCTGCGAGGGTATCGATGTTATTATACATGCAGCAGCCCTTAAACAAGTGCCCGCCGCCGAGTATAACCCCGATGAATTTATTAAAACCAACATTGGCGGGGCACAATCGGTTATCGATGCCGCGCTCGAAAAAGACGTTAAAGTAGTTGTTGCACTATCGACCGACAAAGCCGCCGCGCCAATCAACCTTTACGGAGCAACTAAACTCGTGTCGGACAAACTGTTTATTGCAGCCAACAACATTAAAGGCAAACGCGATTTACGGTTCTCGGTTGTACGTTACGGCAACGTTATGGGCTCGCGTGGGTCGGTAATACCGTTTTTTATGGACAAAGCCCGCGCCAAACAACCACTGCCAATAACCCATACCGACATGACACGCTTTAACATATCGCTCGAAGACGGCGTTGAAATGGTAATGTGGGCTATCGAAAACGCGATAGGTGGCGAAATATTTGTACCAAAAATACCATCGTACCGCATCGAAACCGTTGCCAAAGCTATTGCACCTAACGCCCAACTTATTGATATTGGTATTCGCGCCGGCGAAAAACTGCACGAAGAGATGATTACCGACAGCGACTCGTTTAACACAATTGATTTTGAACGATATTACGCCATTTTGCAAGTTGATGCCAATAAACAAAAATACCTCGACCACTATAACGCCAAACCAGTTCCTAAAGGGTTCAAGTTTAACTCGGGCGAGAATACCGATTGGGTTACTGTTGAACAAATGCGCGAACTTATTAAAACTTATGTCGACAATAACTTTGAACCTTTTATTTACTAAACACCAAAACTTATATAAAACCCATGTAGTTTAGCATTGCTAAAACACCTTTAATAAGCCTGCCAGCTAAACATTGCTAAATTTTATCAGGTTACAAACTATCTGTTTTTATCAAAAAAAAAAATATTTACCAATGAAACCAATACCTTACGGCCGGCAATCTATCGACCAAACCGACATCGATGCTGTTATTGAAGTTCTAAAATCGGACTTTATGACACAAGGCCCAAAAATTGAACAATTTGAACAGGCTTTTGCTAATTATATTGGCTGTAATTATGCCGTGGCAGTGTCGAACGGGACAGCAGCTTTACACCTGGCCGCGATGGCTCTAAACGTTAAACCCGGACAAAAGGTTATTACAACACCTATTACTTTTGCAGCAAGCGCGAATTGCGTTTTATATTGCGGCGGTACTATCGATTTTTGCGACATTGACCCGGCAACCTTTTTAATTGACCTTGACAAACTTGAACAAAAATTACAAAACGCTCCTGCCGGAACTTACTCTGGTATTATTCCGGTTAGTTTTAGCGGGCTGGCTGTAAATACACAAAAACTTCGCAAAATTGCCGACAAATATAATTTATGGATAATTGAAGACGCCTGCCATGCCCCGGGCGGTTATTATACAGCACTAAACGGCGATAAAGTTTTTTGCGGCGACTGCCAATATACCGAGGCCGCGATTTTTTCGTTCCACCCTGTAAAACATATTGCAACCGGCGAGGGCGGAATGATTACAACAAATGACCAAAATATATATCAACAACTTTGCCTACTACGAACACACGGAATTACAAAGGACCCGGCTAAACTTACCGAAAACCATGGCGGTTGGTACTATCAAATGCAACAACTTGGTTACAATTACCGTTTGCCCGACCTGTCGGCAGCACTTGGCATATCGCAACTGGCTAAAGCCGATGCCGGGCTTTTACGCCGCACCCAAATTGCCGACACGTATAATAAAGCTTTCGAAAACACAAACATTACACTGCAAAAAATTCCGCAAGGCTACTTTCATGCTCACCATTTATACATAATAAAAGTTAAAAACAGGTTAGAACTATATAACTATCTGCGCAAGCATAATATTTATGCACAAATACACTACGTGCCCGTGCATATGCAACCATATTACTTAGGGCAAGGTTTTAAAAAAGGCGACTACCCAATGGCCGAACAATACTACGAACAATGTATTAGCCTGCCAATGTACCCGGCATTAACTAATTATGAACAACAATATGTTATTGATAAAATAATTGATTTCATTCGGAAATGAACAATTCGATAGCAATAATTCCTGCCCGCGGAGGTAGCAAACGAATACCACGCAAGAATATTAAACAGTTTTGCGGGAAACCTATAATAGCTTACTCGATTGAAGCCGCGTTAAAATCGAATCTTTTTGACGTTGTTATGGTATCGACCGACGATGAAGAGATTGCTGAAATTGCTAAAAAATATGGTGCCCAAGTGCCATTTTATCGTTCAAAAAACGGCTCCGACGATTATGCCCCCTTGGCAGTTGTTGTTGATGAGGTTTTAAACTCATATTCAAAATTGGGACATGATTTCAGTTTTTTTTGTTGTATCTTACCTACAGCTCCGTTTGTAAATGCTGGTTGTTTAATATCGGCAGGCGAAAAACTGAAATCACCCGACTGTACCGCAGTTTTTCCGGTTGCGCAGTTTTTGTACCCTATACAAAGAGCCTTGCATTTTAACAATAAACGAATAGAAATGATACACCCCGAAAATATGCAAGTTCGCTCGCAAGATTTAGAGGAAACTTTTCACGATGCCGGGCAGTTTTATTTTCTTAAAACAGAGACATTCAAAAACGAAAAAGTTCTGTTTACAAAAAATGCCACAGCTATTGTTTTACCACAATTGATGGTTCAGGATATTGATACAGAAATTGACTGGAAACTGGCCGAAATTAAATACCAGTTATTAAATGACAAATAAAAAAACGGTTATATTACGAGCCGACGGGAACGCGCAAACCGGTATGGGGCACTTTACCCGTTCGCTGGCTTTGGCTAACATGCTTAGCCAAAACTTTAACTGCGTTTTTGCAACACAAATGCCATCGCAATTTCAAATATCGCAAATTAACAAGGTTTGTAAAAAAACATTGGCACTTGCGGCAAACAACAACCATTTTAACCAGTTTGTAAATACACTTACAGGTTCCGAAACTGTAGTACTCGACAATTATTATTTTAATACCGATTATCAAAAACAAATAAAACAAAAAGGCTGTAAATTAGTTTGTATCGACGATTTAGCCGATAAACACTTTGTTGCCGATTTAGTTATTAACCACTCCGAAGGAGTAGCTGATAAAGCTTACTCGAAAGAACCCTACACAAAACTGCTATTAGGTTTTGAATATGCATTACTGCGAAAACCTTTTTTGCAAATTGCAAAAAAAAAAACTAACCGCACCAACAATAATTTACTAACTGCAACTATTTGCTTTGGCGGTACCGACCCTTTTGAACTTGTATTAAAGGTATGCGACCAGTTTTTGGCAAATCCTGCTATATTGCAAATTAACTTAATTTCGAGTGCCGATATTAGCCCCGTTAATAACCCATATAAAAAAACAATTAATAAATACTCAAATTTAAGCGGGCAGCAATTTGCAAAGCTTTTAAGTAACTCCGATATTGGCTTTTTCCCGTCGAGCACAATGTTTATCGAGGCTTGCGCATGCAGGTTACCTGTAGTTACCGGTTGGTTTGTAAACAACCAGTTACCTTTATACAACACAATAATTAGTAAAAACTTAGGTATTGGGGTTAATAATATTTATAACGCAACTCCTAAACAAATTTACAACGCCATAACCCAAATAGCCGAACCAAACAATTATATAAATATTGTTAAAAACCAAATAAATATTATTGATGGCCTATCGGGAAACCGTATTACACACGAATTTTTAAACTTATGATACTAACACACCGAAAAGCTACTGTTAACGATGTAAAACTGTTTTTTAACTGGGCCAATAACCCTGCTGTACGAAAAGCATCGTTTTATAGCGAACCTATTTTATGGGCCAACCATGTAACATGGTTTAATAAAAAAATAAATAGCCCAAACTCACTTTTGTTAGTTTTTGAATACCAAAATAAACCTGTTGGCCCTGTACGTATCGATTTTGATAACGATGCTATAATTGGTATATCAATTGACGAGGAATATAGGGGCAAAGGTTTTGCTACCCAAATGTTAAACACCGCTTGTAACTTGTTTTGGCAAACTAACAATAAACCTGTTTTTGCCTATATAAAACCCGACAACAAAGCATCAATAAAATCATTTATTAAAGCCGGTTTTATTTATTATAAAAACGATATTATAAATAATACCGAATGTATTGTTTATGTTGCAACAAATAAATTATAATTATGCAAATCAGCAGTTTCAATTTTAACTTGCCCCATACCTTTATTATTGCCGAACTATCGGCCAATCACGGGCACAATATTAATATTGCTATCGAAACAATTAAGGCCGCAAAACGCGCTGGTGCCGATGCCATAAAACTTCAAACATATACTCCCGACACTTTAACTATTGATTGCGATAACAGCTATTTTAAAGAATTACTAAAAGGTACTATTTGGGAAGGACAAAAATTTTACGATTTGTATAAAGATGCTTATACCCCTTGGGATTGGCACTATCAATTGTTTGAAGTTGCTAAACGCGAAGGGCTTATTTGTTTCTCGTCGCCGTTCGATAAATCGTCGGTCGATTTTTTGGAGCAGTTTAACCCGCCGGCTTATAAAATAGCATCGTTCGAAATTCAGGATATACCTTTAATTGAATATACAGCACGCAAAATGAAACCTATGATAATTTCGACCGGAATGGCCGAAAAAGACGATATTACGCTTGCTGTTGAAACTTGTCGTAAGGTTGGCAATAACAATATTATACTTTTAAAATGTACATCGTCGTACCCTGCTCCCATCGAAGAGGTAAACCTTGCCACGATACCCGATTTAAAAAGTGAATTTGGTGTCGAAGCCGGCCTTTCGGACCATACAACGGGTTTTATTGCACCGGTTGTTGCAGTGTCGCTTGGGGCAAGGGTTATCGAAAAACACTTTATTTTAAACCACTCGGTTGGCGGCCCCGATGCTTCGTTCTCGTTAGACGAAAACGAATTTACCCAAATGGTAAATGTCGTGCGCCAGGCCGAAAAGGCTTTAGGTACGGTATCGTACAAACTTACCCCAAAAGCTGCCGAAAATAAAAAGTTTGGGCGTTCGTTGTTTGTTGTCGAAAATATTAAGGCCGGCGAACTTTTTACCGAAAAAAATGTACGCAGCATTAGGCCTAACTTTGGTTTGCACCCAAAATTCTATAACCAAATAATTGGTAAAAAAGCTAAAACCGATATTGAACGCGGAACTCCATTAAATAACAGCATGGTTTTATAGCTCTGGCTCAAAATTGGCTGTTACACCTTTTTGTTTATAAAAATTAGTTAAGTAGCCACTGTACTCGGCATGTTTGGCCGGTAAGCCTTTTAAGCTATAGTTGTCGAATATCCAAATGGTTTTTTTGAACTTTGGTAATTTTAAAAATATTTTTTTACAATAAAAATATTTACCAATGTGCATCAGCATATAATCGATAAAATAGCGCGTATTAAATTTAACTTTAATGTTTTTATTATCAAGGGTATCAATTGTCTTTTGCAGGTATTTGCCAGCGCGCACATGGTTTAACCCGTCGGCAAAACCTATGGTGTCGGCTATAAGTTTTTTGCGTATTTCAATTAAATTTTGAGCAGTACAGGCTTCAATTTTTCCTGTTTGGTAAAACTCGTTAATAGTATTATTAAACTGTTGGTAGTTGTTTAAAATTACCGACCCTTTGTATAACTCGTCGCGTGTAAAATTTGGGTCGGGGTTAAGCAAAACTGTATTTGGCTTGCCCATAAGCCACGATTCTAAACATGTAGTCGATTCAAAACTTGTCCAAATGTCCGATATGTTTATAATATCGTGAATGTTCTCGTTTTGGTAAAGGTACAATACATTCGGGTAATGCGCCAAATTAACCATTTCGTTAACATGTTTACCTGTTATCGATGGGTTTGCCTCGTTTGGGTGTCGTTTTAATATAAACAAAATATCGGGGTGTTGTTCAATTGCGTGGCGTAAAATATCCTCAACCAACACACGCTGTTGCTCGAGCCATATAAAACGCTCCTCGCTGTAACCTCCTTCAATCAGCTCTTGCCGGCCTTGTTTGTTGTACATCTTACCAAAAGCCCAACCTGCGTAGCCAATTACTTTAGTAAAATGTGATAGTTTGTATGGCGTTAAAAAAGTTATTTTGTCGGCAAATTTATAGGCTGTATACCTGTCGAAACCTGTGCCGCCCGTTAATACTATTTTATGTTTAAATTTTGGTTCGGCATTTTGTAAAAACTCTAAAGTTCGTAACGACCATAAACAAACATACTCCTGCATAAAATCTTTGTCAAGGTTATAACCCCAGTAATCGAATGTTCCGTTGGTGCGAAAATTGCCCTCGCTTGTAAGGGCAAATACTTTTATGCCATTTTGCACAGCATATTTGGCAAGTTTAAATGCCTGCAACGAACCAACAGTGTTCGACATTATTACAATGTCGGGTTTTTTGCGGTATATTGCATGGCCGTCAAAAATAAAGGCAAAATCAACAATACAGCCTAAAATTTTTTGGGCATATATGGTTAACGGTAATAGTATTTCAAAATCGCGCCCACGGTCCGAATCAAGATAACAAAGTATGCGTGCGTTTTTTTTTATCATAACAATATTTGTTTTTTATAATAGCTTACCCACCTTAACGGGTAAATATCAGTGAATTATTTTAATTGATGTTTGCTTAAACAATAAAATGAGTGTTTAATAATTATTGCCTAATATTAAATTACATGTGCTTTGTTGTTTTAATACCAATTTTTGATAACACGTTATAAAATATATCGTTAATGTTTTGCGATACATTAAGTATAACTGACAAACTGCCAAAAACAGTTGTTATTATAAGGCTTTTTAGTATCATGGCAATGTAAATATTTAAGCTAAAATTAACGAACCAAACCGATAATATAGTTACCAAAACTACAATTAGCCCGCTAATGTATTTTTTACTGTAAAGTATAAGCCCAAATTTAACGCGTATAAACAATGTGCGTATAAACGAGTTTAAAACTGTTGCAAGGCCTGTTGCCATAGCTGCCCCGTTTAGTCCGTAACGCGGTATAAAATACAGGTTCGATAATACTGTTAAAGTCAATAATATAAACTGAAAAATTATATCGTATTTAAAATACCTTGAAATAATTAGTATTGTACCATTTAAACTGTTTACACTCTCGTATACTTTCGACACTCCTAAAATAAGTATTACCCATTTTACCTGGCCAAATTTTGGCCCTAAAATTTGCATAAACTCGTTAATATTAAGGGCTATAATTAAAAATATGAAACTACTGGTTAAAAACAGGCTTATGCCAGTTTCTTTATAAATTTGGTTAACTTTTTGGTTGTTGTTTTTATAAAAAAAGTCGCTTATTATTGGTATTGTAATAGTAGTAACCGAACGCAACGGAACTTGTATTACGGTTATAAAAAATAGTGCAACGCTGTAAAAAGCCACATTACTAAGGTCGATTAGTTTGTTAACTAAAAAAATATCGACACGGCTTACCAAAACACCTGCACCACCGGCCAAAATGCTATAAAAGCCATAACGCAAAATATCTTTTAAATCGGCTCGCTTTTTTAAAAACCCAAAATTGGGTTTTAGATTAATAGTTGTTGTACGTTTTATATATATCCACGAAGCTATTAGTATTATTATGTAGCCCGAAAAAAACAGGTAAAAAAACAGGTTAAAGCTTAGTTTAAAATACGCGTATGCCAGCATTAAGGCAAAAGTCCAAATTTTTATAAATGTGTCTTTTAAAAAGGTGGGAAAAACTGTACGATAATAAACCCTGGCAAAATATAGTATAAAATAAAAATATGTGTTAAGAGTAAAAATTACAAAAAAATGAGGCAAATAATGCTGCATTAGTGTGCTTTGGGGCGAGTTTGATAAAAACAAAGCATCGCGAAAAATAAATATTACAACCGATACAATAATAAAACCGGCTGTTACTAACAAGAATAAAAAAAACGAAAATTGGTTATTATAATGCTCTTGGTATTTCGACCAATATTTAATTATAATATTTGGGAAACCAACAAGGGCGAATGGCAAAAATATCATTACAAACGAGTTTATAAGCTGTATTAAGCCCCACTCGTCGGGGTTGCCGGCAAAAGCTTTTGGCACAATAAATAAAGTATAAAAAGCTCCTATTGCAATACCTACAAAACTTAATATTGTATTAATTATGCTTTGCTTAGCTATTTTTCCCATTTACATTCGGTTTTTGTTGCCCAAAGGAAACAATTTTAAATCAGTTATCAAACACTGCAAATAACCCAAAAAACTTATCTTTATTGCAAATTATTTTATTATCGATGGTTAAAAATAACCACAATATTAAACTTGTTGCTTTCGACCTTGACGGTACTTTGCTTAATGCCGATAAAAAAATTAGCCGACATGATTTTAACACGCTCACGAACCTTGGCGCAAAAGGTATAATACGCGTGGCCTGTACCGGGCGTAACTTGTTATCGGTTAACAGGGTACTATGCACAGGCTTCCCTGTCGATTATACAGTTTTTTCAACTGGTGCCGGAATAGTTGACTGGCATACCGGGCATGTAATTTCAGCTTTGCACCTTAATAAAAAACAAATAAACCATATTACCGATGTTTTACTTAACCATAAGTTAAGCTTTACTATAAACCAGCCTATACCTAATAACCACAAAATGTTGTTATACAATACACATTTATACGAAACCGA
>CAZJCR010000102.1:3600-13119 GCA_964544385.1 uncultured Bacteroidales bacterium | reverse complement strand
TGTTTACCCTAATTATTTTTTTATGATTATTGATACTTTACAAAATGCACATTTGTATTACAACTTGGGCAACAAATTTAAAGCTGGCTTAGAGTATATTAAAAATACCGATTTAACTAATATTGAACCCGGTAAATATATTATTGCCGATGGTGTAATAGCAAACATTAGCATATATAATACTAAACAGCCAAACGAGTGTAAACCCGAAAATCATATTAAATACGCCGATATTCAGTTTATTATTTTGGGTTCCGAGTTTATGGGCTATGCTCCATTTACAAATCAAAAAGCAAGTATTGATTATAACCCCGATAAAGATGTGGCTTTTTATAGTTTACAAACTTCGCTTAACTTTATTAACCAAGGTATGTTTGCTATATTTTTTCCAACCGATATTCACCAACCAGGAATAAATACTGGTATCGATGCATCGGTAAAAAAACTTGTATTAAAAATTGAGCTATAAGCTTTTGTATAAATTAAGGTCACTATTACCCAAATTGAGCTAATCGCTCAATCGATTTAGATTTTGTAAGTATTTCACTACACTTGGTTAGTGAAACACAACAAACTCTACATCGGGGTTAACCTAAGTAAAGTTCTTGTTTGCTTTACTTTAACCACTTAACTTAGGTATTAGCTAACTAAACGCCATACGGTTAACCATAACGGTATGGTAAACATGCAAATAATATAAGTTATAAGCATCATAGCACCAATATCCTGGCTATTGCCCCCGTATTTTCGCGAAATAATAATAAGTGTTGATGCTGGTGCTACCGATGCTTGTATTACTAACATGTCGGCAAGTAAAGCATATTGATTGCTGAATTTTACAGCTAATAAAATAATAATTGTTAGTATTGGCAGCAAAAATAGTTTTACCAATACAACTTTTATTGTATCGATAATTTTAGGTAATTGCCTTAACGATATACTGCCCAACATTGCACCCAAAACAATATTTGTCATTGGAATCGCAGCTTTACCTATAAAATCGATAGGTGTTATTATTATTTGCGGTATATAAGTATGGGTTTTTGTTAATACTAATGCTAATGCCAACACAAGTGCTGCCAATGGTGGGGTTACAAACGACATTAATGTAGGTTTTGCACCTTTATTATCAGACACTAAATACTTGCCAACGGTCCATAATGCCGGGTTTACTCCTAATACAAATAAAAAAACATATGTCGAAAATGAATCGAATTGCTCGGCAAAAAGTATTTGGGCAATTGGCAAAACCATGTAATTTGCGTTCATTAAGCCCGATAAGGCAATATAGGCGCGTTTTTGCCTTATATTTTTAATAAATAGTAATGCTGCTATACCTAAGCCTGCTCCCATCATTATTATTGCCATTATTGGCAAAACCCACCAATAAATAAAGGCCGAGGGGTCGAAATTCAAAATTATTTTCGAAAACATTAAACATGGTAACAGTAAAACAACTGTTAAATGCGACAACGAAGTAATGTCGGGTTGCGAAATTATTTTTTTGCGTACTAAAAGGGCACTAATACCTGCTACAAAAAAAATTATTAATACAGGTTTAAATACCGAAAAAAATACCGTAAGAGTATGGTCCATAATAAATTATAAAACTTCAATTATGTAGTTGTCGAATTTAATTATACTACCGGCTATAATTTTTGCCCGCTTACGACATTCAATTTTACCATTTACATAAACCAGTTTATCGGTAATAACATGGCTTGCCATTGCCCCGCTATCGACTAAACGCAATAGTTTTAGCAACTTATTAAGTTCAATATATTGTTTATTGTTGTCGGTAGTTTTGTTTAGTATAAATTCAATGTGTTTTGGCATTTTATATCATCTTAATAATGTCATGAATGGTTTTTCTTATTTTTGGCTCAGTATTTTCAGTGGCAGGGTAACCCAATGGCATCATTACAACTGGTTTAATATTATTTGGCAGTTTTAGGCTATTAACAAGCTCGTTGTAATCAAAATTACATACCCAACATGTTGCTAAACCTGCATCTGTAGCTGCTAATGTTATATGGTCGGCAATAATTGCAGTATCAATGTCGGCATGGTTTTTATTGTCGTATTGGCGTACCCATGCCTCGCTTGTGTTTGAACAAATTACTAACACCAACGGTGCTGTTTTAAACCATGCCCTATTATAGCATTTTTGCAATATTTGTAAATTGGGTTTGCTTTTAACAGCAATAATTTGCCAGGGTTGTTTGTTTACGGCCGAGGGCGCATTTTTGGCTATATTTATAAGCTCATAAATTAACTCATCGGGTATGGTTTTATTTAAGTAATTCCGACATGAGTACCTTTGTGTAATTACCTTGCTAAATTCCATTAAATATCATAATAATTACGATAGTTTTTAATAGCGACGTTCGAGCCTTGCAAGTTCTTCTTTACCAAATAACGTAGGATAATCGTCATCAAAATCTTTAAGTACTTTACCAAATAAAGCCTCGCGAATAAGTTTCGATTTGTTTTGGACTTTATATTTTTTACAGTATTGATTAAAAGCATCAACTTCAAAATCGTTTAGCAAAATTTGATGTTTATGAACCCTGCGCAACGACCTGTATTTTTGTACATTTACTGTCATAACAAAAATAATTTGTACAAATGTATCCTAAAATAGGGCTTTACAGCTACCGGTTTAAAGCATTTAATTAACATTGCGCCACTACTTATTAACAATTAATTATTTTGTTAATAACTTAGTTTTCTATTGCCTCTTTAATGCGGGCAAAAAAGTTTTTTTCCAAGTATCCCGAAAATTTAGTATAAGCATCAATACCTGCCTCGTTGTAATTTAACTGTACGCCCTGCTCTGTTTGTGTCCACGATGTTACTATATTCTCTTTTTTATCAAATAGTTTAATGTCGGCAATTAGTTTGGTATAATACATTTTATTATCGTTACGCATTGGTTGCGTGTTTGTATTTATTTGTAGTATATAATCGGCTTGTTTTTTATTATTTACAACTAAAAAATTGTTAAGTGCCAACACTTGCGATGCTTTGTTTTGTACTATATTTATTTTGGTTGGTTTATTATTGTTTAACTCAGTAGTTATAATAAAAAACTCAGGGTTTTTATAATTAATATCAATATTACTATCGGGAGCTTTAATGCTACGTATAAGTTTTTTTATTTCGGGGCTGGTGCCTAAATCAATTGCAATTTTGTCCATATCAACAACTACATTAAACTTATCGATACCTGTTTTTAACGATAATTCGCTATAAAGGTATTGTACTTTTCCATTTTGCGATGTTGTAGTTTTATTGTTACGTAACGGTTTTTTACCTATGTAAAAAGCTACGGGCAAGTTGGCAATATGTTTTTTTTCGTTATCGGTAAATGTAAATTCAACGTTAACAGGTAAGCAATGTTTACCAGGTTTAAAATCAATTTTGTTTAAGTTTGGGTAAATGCTTATCTCGTTAAAAAAGTTGTAAATACTCGAGTATAATGTATTGCCTAAGTAAATATTATTACCGTTGTAAAGGGTTTCTAAAGGTTCGTTTAAATACAGTTTTACTGTTTCAAGTCCTTTAATATAATACTGAAGGGCTAAATAATGATTTTTTTGTGCCATAAAGTTTTCGGCATTTTTATAATAGTCGAGAGCAATGTTACAAGCATCGTTTTTTCGTTTAAGTTTCAGGCTGTCAAATTCGTTTTTGTTTAAGTTATAATACACCCAGTATTTGGTATCATCTTCAAAAAAGGCTATTTGCTGATAGCCTTCGAGTTGTTCGGTCGATAGAATTTTGGTATGCGAAATTAGCTCGTCGGTATAACCATATTGGTTATCGAACTTAAAAAGTAACGCGCTCGACGATACTTGCGACGAAATGTCGTTGGCCAAATCGGCTAAAGCTTTTTCTTTAGCTTTAACCTGGTATTGGGTAGGATAAATATTTTTGTCGGCCCAGCCAACACCAATATAATACTCGGTACTAATAGGTTTATTTTGAACCCAACCGGGGTAAACTATGGTTTGCGTGCTTTTTTTCGACGATGCGCACCCAAGCAATAATAGCGCAAAAATTAAAAACAGTTTATTTTTCGGGGTCATATTTCAAAATTTTTTGGCAAACACTTTTGGCCGTTTGGTCTACAATATTTTCATAAAGTGTTTCAACCGATTGTAAATTTTTACGCGATTTAAAACTACTTTTCAGTTCACGTATTTTGTCGTCGTTATCAAATATTTGGTCTTTGGCCGAAGCTGAGTTTTCGTTTTCCCAATAACCGGGCACTAAATTATCAATATTACCGTCGAACTGGGCATACAAAACATTGTCGTTTTGGTTAAGGCTAACAATATCGCTAACAAGTATTTGGCCAGTTTCGGTTGAGATAAACTGGTACGAAAAACGACAACTAACATTTACACTTTGGCTAATTTTTTTATATGTAACTTTATGATATTTAATAATTTCCCTCTCGGTATCTTTCACTTTTTCAACTTTTTTCTCGCGTAGGTAAGCTTTAACATCTTCAACTTTTTTACCCGACACATGCGCGCTGTAACTTTCAATACGCCCGGCTAATAAAACCTTAACGCCAAGCATTTTTCCGGCTTGCGCCGATACTGTGCCGTCAACTTTACCTTCAATTGTAAGTAATTGTTCGTTTTTAATTGTGTTAGTATTTTCGCGGTCAACAATTTTAATAAATGGCGACTTTAGCTCGGTTAATTGTTTTTTAATGGTTTGTTGCATTATTACGTTGCAATCTTTTGTACGCGAGCGGTTTTCAAAATCTAACACAGCAATTGTTAACAAAGCTTTTTCTAACGCCTTGTCGAGCATTTCGCGCGATTGTTTATAGTCGCCGGTTTCGGTACAAATTTTACTAAATTTATAATAAGCCGCTCTGTTTTTATTGTTATTAAACAAATCAACCCCTAACCTGTAAATAGGCTCATAATGTGCAATAACACGTAATTGGTTTACATCGTTATAATTGGCATCAATGGCAATAATTTCGTTAAAAATATTTTCGGCCTGAATAAATTGTTCGTTATCTAAAAAAACCACGGCCTTTTCGTATTGGGTTTGTAAATAATTATTTTTTACCGATGCATAACTGTCGCGGTAATCCGACGGAAAATCTAACTGGCATCCTAAACTTTTTGTTTTATTGTACCAATTATCGGCCTCAATGTAAGCGTAAACTGCATCTTTAGTTTCGTCAAGGTCAAAGTGTTTTTGGAATTTTTCGAGTTGTTGTGTTAAATATATCTGTCCATTTTTTTTCAGGCCAATTTGCGCATCAACATTTTTCTCGTTTTTAGTTACGGCTATGTAATACATTTCGGCAGCTTTATCGTAATAACCGGCAGTTTCGTACTTTGCACCTTTTTTTGCATAACGTTTTGATGCACAGCCCAAAACTATTATTGCCATAAATAAAAAATAGAATAATTTTTTTATCATAAAACATATATTTTGAATGTGTTAAACTTACTGAAAAATTTTTTAGAACAAAACAATTACTAATATAGTTAAATGCAAACCTATGCAACCATTTTAAATTAGGCCACATCATAAAACTATATTTAGTAAGGTTGCATTTTATATCAAAAAATAATTATTTTTAAGTTCTTAAAAGGATATCAAAATTATAAACATTATTTACAATTAGAATTTAATTAATTTAACTTAAATTTTTACAAAAATGAAAAAATCAATTCTGGTTATTGCTGCACTTATTTTTGCACAATTATCGTTTGCTCAAATATTTAGCTGGGGTGTTAAGGGTGGTTTAAACTCATCAAAAATTAGTTTCGACGATTTTGCTATTGAAGAAGGCCCAACAGTTTCAATTAAGCCCGAGTATTACAACATTGCCGAAGGTACTTTCGACCCTAAATTGTTTATATATGATGATAATAATGAGATAATAATGGTGAACCCCAAAGCTTTGGATATTACTATGCCAAAAGTATCGTTTACACCATCGTCGTACGAAATGGGTTACCATTTTGGGGCTTTTGCAAGGTTTAAATTATTGAACATATTTATTCAGCCTGAAATTATTTTTTCGCAAACAAATGCAACAATTAATGTTAGCGACCCAGAAAAAGCTTTTCAAGATGCAGTTGAAAATGCCTCTAAAATTAAATACTCAAATTTTGACATACCAATTATGGTAGGTGTAAAATTTGGCCCGGCCCGTGTAAATGCAGGCCCTGTTGCTACATTTAAACTTGCTAATAAAGTTGAGAATGCCAGTGAAGAAGTTAACAAAATGCTCAACGATTTTACGGCTGTTACCAAAAAAGCTACTTTTGGCGGCCAGGTTGGTGCCGGTATCGATATATTAAAAACAGTAACACTTGATGTGCGTTACGAGTTTGGCCTTAGCAAGTTAGGCGATAAAGTAAATATTGCCAGCCACGAGTTTAATACCGACCAACGTCAGAACCAATTTTTAATGAGTTTAGGAATTATGTTTTAACAATTACATATATTCAATTATCAAAAATTACTGCTTAATATACCCCGGCAATTTTGCCGGGGTATTTTTTGTTTATAACCCAAATTGATCGATTTGCTCAACCGATTCAATTAGCTTATCAATATTTTTACTTTCAAGCCGGCAAACTTTCCAGTCGTTTAAAATATTGGCACCAATGCTTTTATAAAATTCAATCGATGGGGTGTTCCAGTCTAATACACACCAATCAATACGTCCGCAATTATTTTGTTTTGCAATTTGCGCAAGTTTAAAAAACAAAGCCTTACCAACGCCTTTATTCCTGTATTCGGGTAACACAAATATATCTTCGAGATAAATACCCGGTTTAGCTAAAAACGTTGAGTAATTATAAAAATACAGTGCAATACCAACCGGAGTATCGTTATAATAACCAATTAATACATAGGCATATGGTCTTTCGCAAAAAATTGTGTCAACAATATTTTGTTCGGTAGCAATAACCCAATCCGAAAGTTTTTCGTAATCAGCCAATTTTTTAATCATCGACAGAATAAAGCCGGCGTTTTTAACTGTTGCCGGTAAAACATTAATTTGTTCCTTGTTCATAATAACAAAAATTATTTAGTAAAATATAGTAACTTTAAATACCATTTATCGTCAAAAAAAATGGTTATTATAAAAGTAAATTAATTTTAAACTATTAAGCTATGTCAAGTCTTGAGTTTTTAAAAAACCCAACAATAACATGGTTCCTTATTGGGTTGCTAATTGCAATGCTCGAGTTAGTTATTCCGGGTTTAGTACTTATTTTTTTTGCTATTGGAGCAATTATAACAGCATTTTTATGCCTGTTTTTCGATTTTTCAATCGCTATTCAAATTTTAATTTTTTCAGTAGCATCGTTAATATCAATTTTTACCCTGCGCAAATATATTAAAGAGCGTATTTTAAACAAAGAACCGCAAAAAGTAACTACGCTCGAAGACGAGTTTATAGGCAAAACAGTTGAAGTTATTTCGGATATTTTACCTGGTAAACCCGGTAAGGTTGACTTTAAAGGTGCGCCGTGGAAAGCCGTATCGGACTATGAAATTAAACAAGGGCAAACGGCAAAAATTATCGACAAAGACAGCATTACACTTATTGTTAAACCATAAAATTATTATTATGAACGGAGCATTTATTACATTAGCTATAGTAATAGCAATTTTTGTACTTATTTTGTTTTTATCAACAATTAAAGTAGTACCCCAGCGCAGTGCATTTATAGTTCAAAGGTTAGGTAAATATAACCAAACACTCCAGGCCGGTTTTCATGTGCTTATACCATTTATCGACAAAGTTGCATACCGGCACACGCTAAAAGAGCAAGCTATTGATGTTGCATCGCAAACCTGTATTACCCGCGACAACATTGCTGTTGAAGTTGACGGTATTTTGTACCTTCAGGTAATTGACCCACAAAAAGCATCGTACGGTATTGACGATTACAGGTTTGCATCGATACAAATAGCCCAAACAACAATGCGTAGCGTTATTGGTAAGCTTGAACTTGACCGTACTTTTGAAGAACGCGATGTTATTAATACCAGTATTGTTGAAGCTGTTGATAAAGCCAGCGACCCTTGGGGAATAAAAATTACCCGTTACGAGGTTAAAAATATTACACCGCCCCAAAGTATAAAAGATGCAATGGAAAAACAAATGCGTGCCGAGCGCGAAAAGCGTGCTATTATTGCCGAATCGGAAGGTACAAAACAAGCAAAAATAAACGTTGCCGAAGGCGATAAACAAGAACTTATTAAACGCTCCGAAGGCGAAAAACAAAAACGCATAAACGAGGCCGAAGGTAAAGCTGCCGAAATTGAATCGATAGCAAATGCAACCGCATCAGGTATTAGGGCAATTGCCGAATCAATTGGGGCATCGAATGGTAAAGATGCTGTTAACCTTCGTATAGCCGAACAATACCTTATGGAGTTTGGCAAGTTGGCAAAAACTAACAATACAATGATAATACCATCGAACATGGCCGACGTGTCGAGCATTATTGCAACAGCAACATCGGTAATTAAAGATGTTAAAAATTAATGTATGGGTATTGTTGGCAACATTATATGGTTAGTTTTTGGTGGTATTTTTACCGCAATTGGGTATTTTATAAGTAGTGTTCCGCTTTTTATATCGATAATTGGAATACCTTTTGGCTGGCAAGTATTTAGGTTAGGTTTATTTGCTTTATGGCCTTTTGGTTCGCAAATAGTATCGAAACCAAACAATTCGGGCTGCCTGCTAACTATAATGAATATTATATGGTTTTTTATAGGTGGTTTATGGCTAAGCCTTTTGCACCTTTTGTTTGGATTACTTTTATGCCTTACAATTATTGGAATACCATTTGGTTTACAACACTTTAAATTGGCCAGCTTTGCTTTAACACCTTTTGGTCGCGAAGTTATAGCAAAGTAATTAACATAATTGCCACATTATTAGCACATAAGCCTATTGACTTGTGTGCTTTTTTTTTGTAACTTATAAACTATTAATACCTAAATGTTATTGTTATGAAAAAGTATTTGTGTCCCAATTGCCTTACGCCTTTAAATGTTAACAACGACATTGTATTAAGGGCAAAAAACGACATAGGCCAAAAAGGCTTGGTTTTTTTACACTCGGAGTTAGGAAATTACTCGAGTAAATTTAGTGCCGATTTTACAGTTGTTATTGGCGACCATGTTAAATTTAGTTGCCCGGTTTGCCATCATAACCTTACTAACACAAAAAACGAACGCCTGGCAAGCTTTATTTGTATCGACGAAGCTAATCAGGAATCGACAATTGTTTTTTCGCAAATTTATGGCGAAAAATGTACTTACAGGGTTGAACAAAACGAGGTACGCGAATCGTTTGGCGACCATTTTGGCTTATACAATAACCCCGATTGGTTTATGTTTTTTTAAGTAATTGTTGTGTTTCACTAATAAAGTGTAGTGAATACTAAAATCTAAATCGATTGAGCGAATCGCTCAATTTGGTTATAGTAAAACATTTTATAT
>CAZJCR010000102.1:0-3500 GCA_964544385.1 uncultured Bacteroidales bacterium | reverse complement strand
AATCTAAATCGATTGAGCGAATCGCTCAATTTGGTTATAGTAAAACATTTTATATATCGTGGTTACTCCAACTAAATTATATATTTAGGCTCAATAGGGCTATATAATATTTAAAATGGGTTTAACATGTAAAAAATGTTTTGTATCTGTTTTTTATTATTTGTATCTTTTTACTAAATAAAAAACAGCAAATTATGAGCAAAAAATATTTATGCCCCAAATGCCGGTACAGTTTAAATGTTGGTAACGAAATTATTCTTATCGGTAAAACCCGTACCGGGCTAAAAGGTTTGGTAGTTTTAAGTGCCGAGCTTGGAAACTATACAACAAAATACAGCGACGACATTACAGTTACCGAAGGTAACCGGCTTAACCTAACTTGCCCGGTATGTAATAGCAAGCTTTCGCGATGGTCGTTTAAAAATATGGCCAGGTTAATACTAATTGACAATGGACAGCCTGAACAAATGATATATTTTTCGCAAATAATTGGCGAAAACTGCACCTATGTAATTGAAGACAATGACCTTAAAGAAAGCTATGGTAATAGTAGTAACCAGTTTTCGCTAAAGCGCATAATAAAAAATAAAAAAAAATAATTATTAACTACCGACGGATTTTATGTCCCCAAATTGCATAATATAAAATAAGTATATAACAAGGTATTAATATTATATATGCTGTTTGGTAATTTGTAACCGATGCTACTTGTTCATCACCTTTTACCGAATCGACAATTAACCCAAAAATAAAAGGTATAACAGCACCACCAACAATACCTGTTACTAATAACGACGAACCTTTTTTTGTAAACCTGCCCAAATTAGCTATTGCTAAAGGCCAAATAGCAGGCCACATTAACGAGTTTGCAAAACTTATTAGCACAATTGCATAAAAAGCAAAATTTACTGGTAATGTAATTAGTAAAACCGAGGCACCAATACCTAAAATTGCAAAAATTACTAAAGCATTGGTTTGCGATATTAATTTTGGTATAGCAACAACACCAAATAAATAACCTACAACCAACCCAATAGTAACATATTTTGAGTATCCCTGTAAGTTAGGCACGTCGCCAAACGATGCCTTAGCAAAATCAATTATCGATGCCATTGGCAAAGTTTCAATGCCAACATAAACAAACAATGTTATTGCGCCTAAAACAAGATGTGGAAATTGCCAAATACTTTTTTTTGAATTACTAACATTGCCATTTGTATTATAATTATCGGTTTCGCCTTGGGCAACAACCTCGGGCAATGGCATAAAATAAGTTATAACGCCCAATACAAGTAAAATAAAAAATACTATATAAAACGGAAAAATTATACTGTCGATTTTAACATTTTGCAAATCGATAAATAAACCTAAAAATAATGGGGCAACCCACCATGCAAGTTTGTTCATTATACCCATTAAACTTAAACGCATTGCGGCACTGTTAGTTGGTCCTAAAATAGTTACATACGGGTTTACAGCTGCCTGTAACAACGTGTTACCTACACCTCCAACAAACAAGGCCAATAAAAAAAACGGAAAACTTATTACTTTTGCCGACGGAACAAACAATAACATTCCAATTGCCATTATTACAAAAGCCATTACCATCGATTTTTTATATCCAATTTTTGCTATAATATACCCTGCCGGGCCACCAAAAATAACAAACGCCGAAAATATTGCAGCTGTTACTAAATACGACATCGATGTTGTTAAATTAAAGGCTGTTTTTAATGCAGGTATTAAAAAACCACTTATTCCAACCCCAAAACCTAAAAAAAAGAACATTACACTTACTAACAATAGTGGTAATAAATACATTTTGCTGTTATTAGTGCTCATAGTTTATATATTTAATTATGTAAATTAAAATTAGTTTTAACATCAATATTTAATTCATAGTTTTAGCTTTACATATTTAGCTAAAACCTTATTTATAACCCGTTCTTATTTGTTGCTGCTACTAACTAAAACCACCCTATTGGGGTTATAATATTTGTAAACCCTGCTAAAGTAGTATCAATAATTTTAATTTAATAATAAAATTATTTGGTTTATCGATTATTTACAGAATAATTAAGCAACTAAAACCTAAGTTAAGCGGTTAAAGCGTAGCAAATAAACGCTTTACTTAGGTATAATCCCGATATAGAGTTTGTTGTGTTTCACTAACCAAGTGTAGTGAAATACTTACAAAATCTAAATCGATTGAGCGAATAGCTCAATTTGGGTAAAAATAAAATTATGTGAGTATATTTGCAGGCCATAAAATTTTGGTTTGTAAACATGATAAATAATATTGCACAAAAAAAAACAGTTGCGTTTATTACTTTAGGTTGTAAATTAAATTTTGCCGAAACAAGTGGTATTGCCAGTATGTTCGGTGAAAAAGGCTACACAAGGGTACCCGGCAACCAAAATGCCGATGTTTTTGTAATTAACACTTGTACTGTTACCGAAACTGCCAACAAAAAAAGCAGGCAGGCAATTAATAAAATTATTAAACACAACCCCAATGCTAAAGTTGTAGTTGTTGGATGTTACTCGCAATTAAGCCATAACGAGGTGTCGAAAATTGAAGGTGTTGACTTAATTTTAGGCACACATAATAAATTTAATGTAATTAACGAACTCGAAAAACTTGATAAAATACAAATACCTAAAACTATTATCGATACTGAGGTTTTGCATAAAGGTTTTGTACCAACATACTCGTTTGGCGACCGTACACGTTGTTTTTTAAAGGTTCAAGATGGCTGTAATTACTTTTGCTCGTACTGTACAATACCATATGCCCGGGGCAATAGCCGTAATAATTCAATTGCCGAAACTGTTTCGACAGCACGCAGTATAGTTCAAAAAGGTGTTCATGAAATTATATTAACAGGTGTTAATATTGGCGATTTTGGCCGTAGTACAAACGAATCGTTTTTTGATTTATTAAAACAAATATCGGCAATTGACGGGCTCGAAAGGCTGCGAATATCGTCGATAGAACCTAATTTGCTTACAAACCAAATTATTGAATATGTAGCAAAAAGCAAAAATATTTTGCCCCATTTTCATATACCTTTACAATGCGGCACCGATAATTTATTGCAGTTAATGCGCCGCAGGTATACTACCAGCTTTTTTGCCGACAAAGTAAATTTTATAAAAAGCCTTATGCCACATGCTTGTATTGCTGCCGACTTAATTATTGGAGTTCCGGGCGAAACCAACGACGAGTTTAATAAAACACTGAATTTTATCGACAGCATCGACGTTTCGTACTTACATGTTTTTACTTACTCGGAACGCGCAAATACACCGGCCGCCATTATGCCAAATAAAGTGCCAATAAATATCAGAAAACAACGTAGTGAAATTTTACATAAAAAAAGCATAATAAAACAACACATTTTTTATAATCAACATATTGGTACAACACGCAAAGTACTTTTCGAATCGCGCAAAGCAAATAATTTAATACAAGGCTTTACCGATAACTACATAAATGT
>CAZJCR010000101.1:0-13213 GCA_964544385.1 uncultured Bacteroidales bacterium | reverse complement strand
AAACGCTTTACTTAGGTATAATCCCGATGTAGAGTTTGTTGTGTTTCACTAACGAAGTGTAGTAAAATGCTTACAAAATCTAAATCGATTGAGCGAATCGCTCAATTTGGGTTAAAGTTAATTTTTTACTATAAAAAACCCCGGAAAAATATCCGGGGCAAATTTTTTATTTTAAATAAACTTTTGCTTTGTCGAGCGCGTTTTTTAAACCTTGGGGTTTTTTACCTCCGGCGGTTGCAAAAAAAGGTTGCCCACCGCCGCCGCCTTCAATTTCTTTCGATATGTCGCGAATTATAGCCGAGGCATTTAATCCATTGTTAGTAACTAAATTGTCGGACAGCATAACTACCAAGTTTGCTTTGCTGTTACACTCCGAACCAATTACTAAAAACAAATTATCAATCTCGCCTTTAATTTGATACGCAATATCTTTGAGGTTTGCAGCATCAACATTATCAACAATTGCAAAAACCGTATTTATGTTGTTTGTTTCTACAACTTGTTTAATAAGGTTGTCTTTAACATTTTTTAATTGGTCTTTTGTAAAGCCATCAATTTTTTTCGATAACTCGTTTTTTTCGTCAATAAGTTTAGTAATATCCAGAATAATATCGCGGCTACCTTTAAATAATAACGAAATATTGTTTAAAACATCGAGCTGGGCGTTAACAAATTTTTCGGCCTCGTAAGCAGTAATAGCCTCGATACGGCGTATACCGGCAGCTATTGAACTTTCCGAAACAATTTTAAACAACCCAATTTCGCCAGTAGCTTTAACATGGGTACCACCGCACAATTCAACCGAGCTGCCAAATTTTATAACCCTTACAACGTCGCCGTATTTTTCGCCAAACAATGCCATTGCTCCCATTTCCTGGGCTTTTTGTATCGGAATTTCGCGTTTTTCGTCAAGTGCAATATTTTCGCGTATCAATTGGTTAACAGTTTTTTCAACTAAAGCAAGTTCGTCGGCAGTAACTTTTTGAAAGTGCGAAAAATCGAAACGCAGGCGTTCACTGTTCACCAACGAGCCTTTTTGCTCTACATGTGTGCCTAAAACCTGGCGCAAAGCAAAATGTAGTAAGTGTGTTGCTGAGTGGTTACACTCGGTTGCTTTGCGTAAATTATTATTAACAAAAGCTTTAAAGCTTGCATTAACATTATCGGGTAACTGTTTTACAAGGTGCACAATTTGGTTATGCTCGCGTTTTACATCAAAAATACTGTATTTTTTTCCATCGGCTTCAATGTACCCCGAGTCGCCAAGTTGCCCGCCACTCTCGGCATAAAATGGTGTTACATTAAAAATTAACTGATAAAAATCTTTGCCTTTATCTTTAATTTTGCGGTATTTGGTAATGTGTATTTCGGCGTTAAGATAATCGTAACCAATAAATTCCTGAAAATCGTCGGGCTGTAATTCAACCCAATCGTCGGTTTCTAAAACGGCAGCACTTCTCGACCTGTTTTTTTGTTGTTCAAGTTCCGATTCAAATTCGGACATGTTAACTGTAAGTCCGTTTTCTTTTAAAATAAGCTGTGTTAAATCAATCGGGAAACCGTAAGTATCGTAAAGTTCAAAAGCTTTTTTGCCATCAACAACTTTACTATTATTGTTAATTGTTTTAGCAATAGTTTGGTCTAATAGTTTTATGCCTATTTCGAGTGTATGTAAAAACGAGTTTTCCTCTTCGGCCATTACTTTTTCGATAATATTAAGCTGTGCCTGTAATTCGGGATAAGCACCGCCCATAGTATCGATAAGTGCAGGTAAAAGTTTGTACATAAAAGGTTCTTTAAAACCTAAAAAAGTAAACCCGTACCTAACAGCACGGCGTAAAATGCGTCGTATTACATAACCAGCTTTATTGTTCGATGGTAATTGTCCGTCGGTAATAGCAAAAGCAACAGTACGTACATGGTCGGCAATAACTCGCAATGCCACATCGCTTTCGCGCGATTGTCCATAATTTTTACCGCACATTTTGGCAATTTGTTGTATAATTGGCTGAAAAACGTCGGTGTCGTAGTTCGATGTTTTACCTTGCAAGGCCATGCAAAGGCGTTCAAAACCCATTCCGGTATCGACATGTTTATGTGGTAATAATTCAAGTTTACCGTCGGCTTTACGGTTGTATTGGATAAAAACCAGATTCCAAATTTCGATAACCTGCGGGTGGTCTTTGTTAACTAATTCGCGCCCGTTAATTTTTTCACGTTCGCTGTCGGGGCGTAAATCGATATGTATCTCGGAGCAAGGCCCGCATGGCCCAACATTGCCCATCTCCCAAAAATTATCTTTTTTGTTACCATGCAGTATATGGTTTTCGGGAAGGTATTTTTTCCAAATATCTTTAGCTTCGTTGTCAAGTTCAACATTGTCGTCATTATCACCTTCAAAAACAGTTGCATAAAGTTTTTCGGGGTTTAATTTAAACCTGTCAACAAGTAATTCCCAGGCAAAATCGATAGCATCTTTTTTAAAATAATCGCCAAACGACCAGTTTCCCAACATCTCGAACATGGTATGGTGATAGGTATCGTGCCCAACTTCTTCTAAATCGTTGTGCTTGCCCGACACGCGCAAACATTTTTGCGAGTTTGCAATACGCGCGTATTTAATAGGCGAGTTACCTAAAAATATCTCCTTAAACTGGTTCATACCAGCGTTTGTAAACATTAAGGTTGGGTCGTTTTTAATTACCATAGGGGCACTTGCTACAATTTCGTGACCTTTTTCCTTAAAAAAATCTTTAAAGCTTTGCCTTATTTCTTTCGAATTCATACAATTATACCTGGTTTTGATTGTTTATAAGCTTATTTTTAAAGGTTGTAAAATTAATTTATTTCCTTTAGATTTGTAACCACTACAAAAAAAAGTTAACAAAATATGCCAAAAACTAAATATAAATTTGATTACGAAACACTTAGTTATAATAAAATTAACCATACTTTTTGGCAAAAGGTATGGATAGGGCTTAAGCAAACCATAGCATTAGTTATTATTTCGGTAATTGTTTTATTTATATTTTCGGCAATATTCGACACCCCAAACGAGCGTCAAATGAAACGCGAGAACCAGCAACTTGTTTTACAATACGAGTTACTGAATAAAAAGCTCAACAAAATGGAGCTTGCCATGGACGACATTAAACACCGCGACGACCATATTTACCGATTAATTTTTGGAGCCGACCCTATTCCATCGTCGGTGCGCGATGCCGGTTTTGGCGGTGTTAACAGGTATAAAGAGCTCGAGGGATACTCAAATAGTGAACTTGTTATCGAAACATCGAAAAAACTCGACAAACTTTTAAAACAGCTTTACATACAATCAAAATCGTACGACGACGTACTTAACCTTGCTTTAGAAAAAGAGGTGTTTTTAGCATCGGTACCTGCAATATCGCCTATTGCCGACCGCGACCTTACTCGTTTTGCATCGGGTTATGGTTACCGTATACACCCAATTTACCGTACCCGCAAAATGCATACAGGTATCGACCTTACTGCACCTACTGGTACTCCTGTTTATGTTACTGGTAATGGCAGGGTTATTAAAGCCGGTTACACTCCGGGTGGATATGGCAAACGCGTTTTAGTTGACCACGGTTTCGGGTTTAAAACACTTTATGCACACTTAAACGAAATTGATGTTAAAGTTGGACAAATTGTTAAACGCGGCGATATTATTGGTAAAGTTGGAAATACCGGCCGCTCAACAGCTCCCCACTTACATTACGAGGTTCGTAAGAACAATAAAACCGAAAACCCCGTTAACTATTACTATAACGACCTTACCCCTGAACAATACGACGAAATTATTAAAATATCGTCGCAAATGAACATGAGCTTTGATTAAACCTTTTTTTGTTTAGCCTTTTAATAAAAACAAATAATATATACCACTCCTATTTTGTTGAAAAAAACAAGTTTATAAATAATTTTAAAAAGTGTTTTGTGAAATACATTTTAACTAACCTATTATTTTTGTGTTGTACAATTTATACCTACTCGGGTATTTTACCAATTACTGAAAACGATACTACACTTGCAATAGCAAATACCGATACTATTAAAATTACTCATGACGAAAAGTTAAAAACTATATCGATAATTGGAGTTGGCGATATTATGCCGGGCACTAATTACCCATCGGTTAGCTATTTGCCTCCACAAAATAATGCATTGGCACTTTTTGACAGTGTACTACATATTTTATTAAATGCCGACTTAACAATAGGAAACCTTGAGGGTTGTTTTAGTAATAATGCTCCATTGGTAAAACGTTGTAACGATACTACAAAATGTTACGCATTCAGAATACCCGAAGAGTATGGCCAGGTATTAAAGCAAACAGGTTTCGATGTACTTACAATAGCCAATAACCATTCGGGCGATTTTGGTGATAGCGGCCGGCAAACAACCGTTAACATACTCGATAGTTTAGGAATATACCATGCCGGCTGGATAAAATATCCTACAGCAACATTTACAAGCAATGGCATTAAATATGGTATAGCATCGTTTGCCCCAAATACCGGCACAGTTAGTATTATCAATATTATGGGGGCAAAAAAAATTGTTGAACAATTAACTGCCCAATGTGATATAGTAATTGTAACTTTTCATGGCGGTGCCGAAGGAAAAACCTATCAGCATGTTACACGCCAAACCGAGGAATTTTATGGCGAAAACCGAGGTAATGTTTACGAATTTGCTCATGCCGTTATTGATGCCGGTGCCGACATTGTTTTTGGTCATGGTCCGCATGTACCAAGAGCTATTGAGGTATATAAAAAACGGTTTATTGCCTATAGCCTCGGTAATTTTTGTACTTATGGCCGGTTTAATTTATCGTACCCAAATAATGTTGCACCTATTATTAAAGTAAATATTGACAATAATGGCAATTTTATTGATGGAAATATTTTTTCGGCAATACAAATTGGCAAAGGATACCCGGTTATTGATAATAAAAGCCCTGGGTTTGCTGTTAAAGTTATAAAACAGTTAACCGAAACCGATTTTCCTGAATCGAAAATAAAAATAGATAATTCAGGATATTTTATTGATATTATTGAGTAATGATATTTTTTAGTAATTTGGTACTAATATTTTATTAAATATGCCATACAAAGAACATAAAATTGAAAAGCTTTATTATACTATTGGCGAGGTTGCCGCTATGTTTAATGTAAATACATCGTTAATAAGGTTTTGGGAGAATGAGTTTGATATTATAAAACCCAAACGCAATAATAAAGGCAACCGATTATTTACTAAAGCCGACGTTGAGAATTTTTATATAATTTACCATTTAGTTAAAGAAAAAGGTTTAACCCTTGATGGTGCCCGTAAAAAGATGAAAGAAAACAAAGAGGACACTATAAATAATTTTGAGGTAATAAAGTCGTTAAAAACTATTAAAGAACTTTTACTCGAGGTTAAAAACTCAATTGACAGCCAAGCTTAAAACTTTTACCTAAGTTGAGCGGTTAAAAAAAAGCGAACAAGTGATTTATTTAGGTTAACCCCGATGCAGAGTTTGTTGTGTTTCACTAACGAAGTGTAGTGAAATACTTACAAAATCTAAATCGATTGAGCCATTAGCTCAATTTGGGTATATATCGATTGAGCAAATTGCTCAATTCCATCTAACTAAATACACAATTGGCCGATAATTCATTAATTAGCATATTATACATATGCTATGTAACCAAAGTTAGCTTGTTGGTTCTGCTTTTAAAAATGTATTGTAATTTGGGTTATATGCAGTTAAATAAAAAATCCCCGTAAGGGGATTTTTAATATTGTATAAACTTAAAAGGTATATCAACCAAATCGCGAAAATACTCGCCTGCATCTAACATATCTTCATCGTCGTGTTGGTAATGCCATTCAATTTCAACGTCGGACCCTCCTTGGTGTATAAGGTTTAAACGCTTTATAATTGAAAAAAACATTTTTGACGATGCCGTATTATAATACTTCATTTTTAGCGATAAAACAGTTTTTTCGGCCGGCGATTTGCAATAATCCTCTAACCAATCGAGCACCGGGCCGTATAAAAGCGATGCATTCTCGGGGAGCGATTGCCCCGATATTTTAAGTTCGCCACTATCGTGCGAGAAAAACAAATCAGGTTTTTGTTTATTCCCTTCTATAATTAATTCTTTCATGTAGCTATATTTATATCAATTTTAGTTAACTAATTCAAATATACAGTATTTTATAATTGTAATTTGGTAAATATAACTAAAATAGCCAAAATTGTCGGGCATTTTTTAGTTACTAATAAACTTTATTATGCAAATAAAAACTATTTTTTTGTACAAAAAAATTGTTCAGCTAATAACATTTTGTCAATCGAACCAATGTCGAACCAGTAATCGCTGGTATGGTTGTATGCAGTTATTTTTTTTTGCCGGCTAATTTCAAGATAAGTATCAATAATCGAAAAACTTTTATTATTGGCTAAAAAACTAAATAACTCGGGACTTACAACATGTATGCCGCTAAATGCAAATTGTGTAAAATTTGTACATGGTAAATTTACCCACTTAAACTGGTTTGTTTTTGAGTTTTGCCAACCAACCAGTAAGTTATTTTTATCGAATAACAAATACCTGCCCGATTGGCGTTGTCTTACTGCCAAAGTTGCTATCGATTTATTTTGATAATGATTGGTAAGTAATTGTTTGTAATTTATTGATGTTAATATATCGACATTTTGTACTAAAACCGGGTTGCCTGTTTTAAACCATCGCGAAGCTTTTTTTAAACCACCTCCGGTATCGAGCAACTGATTGGTTTCGTCGGATACTATTATATTGGTATCGAAATAATTGTTATTAGCCAAAAAGCTGGTTATTTGGCTGGCAAAGTGGTGTACATTTATTACTATTGTTGTAAAACCGGCATTTTTTAAGGCAGTTATATTATGCTCTAAAAGTGTTTTTCCGTTAACACAAACTAAAGCTTTTGGAATATTGTTGGTTATTGGCTTGAGCCTTGTACCAAGCCCGGCTGAAAGTAAAAAAGCTTCCATTACAGGTTATAATTGTTTACAATCAACAGGTTTGCAAAGTTTACTCTGTTTTTTGGCTTTACGATTGCATTTTTCGCACTTGTAATTGCAAACTTCGGGTTCTTTATAATCCTTTTTTTTACATTTTTTTGACATACTCTTGTAATATGTTTTGTTCGCGGTGCCATAAAATAACATTAATATCGAACTTATCGGTTAAAAATTTTGCAAAATTTTGGGCACAATAAACCGAGCGGTGTTGCCCGCCTGTGCATCCAAAATTTATCATAAGGTTGTTAAACCCACGTTCGTTATATGTTATTATCGACGGTTCAACAACATTAATAACATTTTGCAAAAACAAATCGATATTCGATTGGGTTTTAAAAAACTCGATAACTTCGGGGTCGTTACCGTTTTGCGATTGAAAGGCAGTGTACCTGCCCGGGTTGTTAATAGCCCGGCAATCGAAAACAAACCCGCCACCGTTGCCCCATGTATCGGATGGTATTCCTTTGCGATAACTAAAACTGGTAACCGTTACAGTTAAACCGTTGTATACTTTTGTTTTTGGTACAGTTGCCTGTTTTAGCATAATTTCGGTAAGGTGCGGTAATGCAACCGGTATCCAATCGCGTTTATTTAGTAAAAAGTTAAGGTTGTCGAGCGCGTAAGGTATGCTGTCGATAAAATGTGGCTTTTTTTCGAAATATCCCCTAAAACCATATGCTCCAAGTACTTGTAAAGTACGTAAAAGGGCGAATGCCCTAAATTGCTTTACTAACGAATCGTAATCGATAGTTAGAACTTTATTTAGCTGCGAAAAATAGTATTCAACAAGTTCTTTTCGTAACTCGTATGGTATTCGGGCTTTTGCCTGGTATAACAGTGATGCGACATCGTAAGCTAATGGACCTTGGCGTGCTCCCTGAAAATCGATAAACCAAGGTTCACCATTTTTAATAATAATGTTGCGGCTTTGAAAATCGCGAAACATAAAATAACTACACGGAGTATTAAGTAAATACCGCGTTAGTGTTTCAAAATCGTGTTCAAGCCGGTTCTCGTCAAATATTATACCGGCAAGTTTTAAGTAATTGTATTTAAAATAATTAAGATCCCATTTTATTGTTGTCGAATCGAATTTATGGGTTGGGTAACAATACGAGTAATCGATGCTTTTGCCTGCCGATACCTGCATTTTAGTTAAAGCTTTAAGGCTTTTTTTATATAATTGCACTACTTCTTTAGTAATATTGCCGTTGCAGGCAATTACTTTTTTGTACAACGATTCGTTGCCTAAATCTTCAACTAAATAGTAACAACGGTCGGCCGATATTTTGTAAATTTTTGGCACATTAATACGGTATGTTTTAAAATGCTTAGTAAAATTAAAATACGCCTCGTTCTCTTTTACAACCGGGTTGTATGCACCTAATACCGATAATGAATTGTTACTTTTTATTCTTACATACTGCCTGTCCGAACCGGCTTGTTCAATATGTTCAATTTCAACAATTTTATCTCCACTCCAGTCTTCAAAAAGTTGTTCGATAACTTTAAGGTCCACAAATAATATTTTAGTAATTAATAAAAATTATGTTATTATTAAACAATAGTTTATCTATATTTAAACGTTTACAAAAGTAACCATAAACTGCCTAAATAAACAAAGTAGCCTAAAATTTTAAAGCTTTTTATTATTTTTAGTATTTTGCACTAACTTTAACCCAAATTGAGCGATTCGCTCAACTTAGGTTTAACTTTTACTGATAAATTAATTATTTAATCAGTAATAAAGCAGTAACAAAAACTAACAGGCTAAATATTAGTTATTTGATAATATAATAAAACAAAACATTCATGATAATTTGTTTAAAATACACGTTTATAAGTTTTTATAAAATGCAACCATTGAACTATAGAGCTGCAAAAACAATACTCCCACGCTATTACGGGCATGATATATTGCCATTTAAAATTAAAAAATAAACAGATGAATAAAATAATACTGTTATTTATTGGCATTTGGTTATTTTCGGGATATTTAAACGCCCAACAAAACGAAGTTTTTTTTGAACAAATTACAAACGAAAGCGGGCGTAGCTTAGGATTTATTACCGGTATTTTTCAGGACGAAACTGGTTTCATGTGGTTTAGTACACGTAAAGGCCTTTATAGGTACAATGGGTACTCGTACAAATTATTTAAAAATAACAACACCGATAGCACATCGCTACCTTTTAACGATATAGCTTTTTTATATGGCGATAAAAAAAATAAACTTTGGTTACGCCATTACGACGAGCTGGCAATTTTTAGCGACGAAAAACGGTTTTTTGGTTACGATTCGGTTTTAAAACAACACTTTGATATTGAAGTTAAAGTTGTTCACGATATTTATAACAACTATTGGATAGGCCCAACAACAAACGGGCTTATACAATATAACCCACAAAAAAATATAAACAAAAATTATAATTGCCCACCAAGTTCATACACCCTAAATGCCTGGTTGTTTATTGATTCGGTTTTATCAGTAAATAATAAAATTGCAGCTATAAAAAACCCTTGTAATAATACCGACACCACAATAAGTTTTATTATCGATAAAAAAGGTTTTTATCTTATAGCATCGAGTGGCGAAATAGACAATTTTGGGCTTTACGATTTTGGCTCGCTTACTAAAGACAACAAAATTATTTGGGAAATAAACCTCGAAAACAGCAAATGGGCCGGCGGTGATATTAAAAACAGGTTCGAGGCATCGATAATTGAACTCGATAAAGGTGTTTACAATCTCAAATTCAAATCCGATTTATCGCACTGTTGCTCAAAGTGGGACAGTGCCACACCCGATAAGCTTAAAAACTGTGGTGTTTTTTTAGTAGCTGTCGAAAATAACACTGCAAACCAGCTTAAAGCAGCAATTTCAGAAAAAGATAATACCAATACGCGTATTGAATCGAACAATATTAAAGACCTTGTAATTGACAATACTGGTGGTTTTTGGTTTTTAAGTGATAAAGGGCTTAGCCGGTTTAATTATGCAAAAAAACATTTCGACCACATAAACATCGATTTTGAAAAACTTTTAGGTGTCGACATGTCAAAAGAGTTCTTTTGTATTTTTCAAGATTCGAAAAACGTGTTTTGGATTGGTACTACAAACGGCTTAATAAGTTTCGATTATACTCGCGGCCGAAATACAGTGTTCAAAAACGGTCAAAACAAAACTGTACTTACAAGCAACTCAATTTATACAATTTACGAAGATAACAGTGGCCTTATTTGGATTGGTACCGACAACGGCCTTAACATTTGGGACCGCGAACGAATGACAATGGAACAAATAACGGCAAATAACCGTAACCGCCTTTACGATAACCGGATAACAAAAATTTACGAAGACAAATCGGGCAATATTTGGGTTGCTACTTTTGAGGGGCTTAACCGCCTTATTAAAAACCCTTTTAAATATAAACCACTTAATATTGATGCCGACAATGTTTACCCCGTTCAGTACGACCAAAGTGCCAATATTTGGTATGCACACCAAAATAAAATTTATAAATACTCGCGGTCGCTCGATATTACCGAAACATATACCCTGCCCGACAAACTGTTTAATTTAGATAAAGTTACAAACGAACACGACTATATTATTAACGATATGGTTATAACCAGCGACAAAAACATTTGGGTTGCAACCGATAATAACATTAGCCGCTTTAATATTTATACTCAAAACATTGATTTTACAATACCTGTTAGCGCAATTATTGTTGGCAACGACAGTATAAAAAATCATGTTAAAAAACTTATGCCAGCACAGGCCGGTAAACTATACGCTTTTAGCCCCGACAGGCTAACAATTTTAAATTTTAACGATTTAGTTGTACAAAGCAATTACCCGTTTAACATTGTTTACGATTTTATTGAAGATGTTGACCCAGGTTTTTTTAAGTCGGCATGCCTCGACAACAAAAACCAACTATGGATACGCACCGGAAACGGAATAAGCGTTTTTAACCCGCAAATAGCAACCTTAAAAAATGTGCTCGAATTTGACAATACTATAAAATTAGGGCCAGCATCGGGTGGAATAATTTCAAACGATAACGATGGCAATATTTGGGTATCGGCTTTGCCATATTTGTTTAAAATTAACGGTGCCGACCACAAAATTGATTCATGGCAATGCCAATTTGAGAACGACTGGGGAACATCGAATGTAAAGATTGGCAAAAAAAATATTTGGCTTTATGGTTCAAATGGTTTGTTTGGTTTTGACCAAAATACCGGCAAATTTACATTAACAACCGTTGAAGATGGACTTATTGACAACAATATTAACGGTATTGAAGAAGATAACTATAATAACCTTTGGCTATCGAGCTTAAAAGGGCTTAATAAATTTGATACACAAGACAAAGTTTGTTATAACTATTTTACATCGGCCGACAACGTTACACACAGGTTTTTGGGCAATCCTACTAATTTTAGACCTACCAATGGCGAGATGATTTTATTTACCACAAAAGGATTTGTATCGTTTTTTCCCGACAGTATTAACCTTAAGCAGCCCCGCGTTGTTATCGACAGGTTTACAATACGTGGTAAAGATTACCAACTCGACAGCCTTATTTATAAAACAAACGAAATTGTACTTAACCATAAATTAAATTTTATTGCTTTTGAGTTTGCTGTATTAGATTATACATCGCCAGCTCTTAACAAATATGCATACATGCTCGAGGGGCTCGACGACACATGGGTTTATACCGACTCGGACAACCGAAAGGCAAGCTACTCGGGTTTAAGCCCGGGAAAATACATTTTTAAGGTAAAAGGATCGAACAACGATAAAGTATGGAACGAGCAAGGAGTGGCTATAAACATTACTATAACTCCCCCGTGGTATAAAACTACCGTGGCTTATATTTTATATGTAGTGCTTACAGCATTACTAATATGGTTGTTTATTAAACGCCGCGAACGCCAACTGATTGAAGAAAAACGTATTTTAGAGGAAAAAGTGCGCCAACGAACTGCTAAAATTGAAGCCCAAAAAGAAGAACTTGCAACCCAAAACGAAAAAATTGCCGAACAACACAAAAATATTACCGACAGTATTTACTACGCCCAACGCATACAACGCGCAATATTACCACCAATTGAACAAATTGCCGAGGTTGTTGACGATTATTTTGTACTTTATCGTCCACGCGATATTGTAAGTGGCGACTATTACTGGGCTACACGAATTAACCATTTAACAATTATTGTTGCTGCCGATTGTACCGGGCATGGAGTACCTGGCGCTTTTATGAGCATGTTAGGTATAGCTTTTTTAAACGAAATTGTAAACAAAGAGGCTATTGTAAAACCCGATATGATTTTAAACCGCTTGCGCGAACAAGTTATTAAACAGTTGCACCAAACAGGTAAAGAGGGCGAATCGAAAGATGGAATGGACGTGTCGTTATATGTTATTGACCACAACATAATGAAATTACAGTTTGCCGGGGCTTATAACCCGCTTTACATTATACGTAATAACGATGTTATTACCCTTAAAGCCGACCGCATGCCTATTGGGTACTACATAAAAAAAGACGAACCTTTTACCATGCAGGAAATTGAGCTAAAAAAAGGCGATTGCCTGTATAATTCGTCCGACGGTTACCCCGACCAGTTTGGCGGCGAAGATGGCCGGAAATTTATGTCGAAAAACTTTAGAGAACTTTTGCTCGAGGTGCACCAAAAACCAATGAGCGAGCAAAAAGAAATATTAAACCAACGTATCGATAAATGGCGCGGTAATATTGAGCAAATTGACGATATTATTGTTATTGGCGTTAGGGTTTAACTCTACATCGGGGTTATACCTAAGTAAAGCGTTCATTTGAATAGTTCCAACCGCTAAACTTAGGTAAAAGAAAGAAATATTCTTTATACGCATACACATATGATGGGTGTAATTTCAAAACGGAATCGTAACTTGGATTTTTTACCAAAAACTGGTAACTTAGAATAAATTATTGTAATGAAAAATACATCAATATCACTCGGGAATTATTTTGACCAATTTGTGCAAACTCAAGTGTCTGTTGGTAGATATAAGAATGTAAGTGAAGTTATTCGTGCAGGACTTCGATTGCTGGAAAATGAAGAAAGTAA
>CAZJCR010000100.1:0-13229 GCA_964544385.1 uncultured Bacteroidales bacterium | reverse complement strand
AAGCTTTTCATAAGGCAAATCAACAAAAACTAATTTGGGTTATAATTAACAATATACTTTATCGGCAATTTTTATTAGTTTTAAACTTTAATTAACCATTAGTTATAATAGCGTGCTACCATTGTTTAGCAATTGCAATTAAAAAACATATAGGCAAAAAAAACAGGCAAACTATTACAACTTAAAAAACTACTAATATGACAAAAAAACTATTTTATCTTACAATATTATTTTTTCTTGCAGCATGTACAAGCAAAACCAAATACATTACAAACAACGGGTTTATTTTTGGCACAACATACCATATAGTTTACCAAAGTAATACTAATTATGCCGACAGCATTAAAACCACGCTACTAAACTTTAATAAAAGCCTTAGCACCTACGATCCCGGTTCGGTAATTAGCCGCATTAATAAAAACGATACATCGGTAATACCCGACAAATATTTTATCGACTGTTTTAACACCGCAATTTTAGTATCGGAAAACACCAACGGTGCTTTCGATATTACCGTTGCTCCATTAGTAAACGCCTGGGGTTTTGGCTTTAACGATTCGATTAAGGCCGACTCGGCAAAAATAAAAAGCCTGATGCCATGTGTTGGATACACAAATGTTAAACTTGTAAACAATAAAATTATTAAAAATAACCCCTGCATTATGCTCGATGCAAGTGCTATTGCCAAGGGTCAGGGTGTCGATATTGTGGCCGGGCTTTTAGAGTCGTTACGCGTAAAAAATTATATGGTTGAAATTGGCGGCGAAGTACGTGCCAAAGGCATAAACCCTAAAGGCAATATTTGGCGCATTGGTATCGACAAACCGGTTGAAACTAACGATATGACCTACCACGACATTAACGAAGTTATTGCATTATCGGGTAAAAGCCTTGCAACATCGGGTAATTATAGGCAGTTTTACGAAAAAGACGGCATAAAATACTCGCATACAATTGACCCTTTAACCGGTTTCCCGGCAAGGCACAGCTTACTTAGTGCATCGGTATTGGCCAACACATGCATTACT
Organism: uncultured Bacteroidales bacterium; assembly: GCA_964544385.1. Lineage (GTDB taxonomy): Bacteria > Bacteroidota > Bacteroidia > Bacteroidales > SZUA-534 > CAZJCR01. Next base: position 12,201 of record CAZJCR010000100.1, on the reverse strand, counting down.
GCCGATGCATATGCCACGGCTTTTATGGTTATGGGTGTCGACAAGTCGATAGCTTTAGCGTTGTCAAACAAAAACATTGATATTTACCTTATATACTCCGACTCGCTCGGGCAATATAAAACATATGCCACACCAGGTTTTATTGATGCTATTGAAAAAGCAAAATAAACTAACACCTAAGTTGAGCGGTTGGAACTATGCGAACAAACGATTTACTTAGGTTAACCCCGATGTAGAGTTTGTTGTGTTTCACTAACAAAGTGTAGTGAAATACTTACAAAATCTAAATCGATTGAGCGATTAGCTCAATTTGGGTCTAAATCGATTTAGCGAATCGCTCAATTTGGGTAACAAGGTTTATTATACACAACCTTTTTATATTTATTATTTTTCGATAAGCCTTTACGTTCGATGCCATCGGTGGTTTTGGCACAATAAATACCGCGTTTTTGCATCTCTTTATTACCACCTATATGAGTGTCGGGAAATTTTTTGCGCCTAAAAACTATATTAAAACCAATACCCAAAAACGCTATACCAACCAATAATAGCGATAATAATAAAACTTTTATCATAATACTAATTGTTTTTTATGCCTGTATTATTAGCTTATACGGCATTTTATAAAACTGTTTTAAAATTGCAAAGTTAAATATTATTGCCTAATGTCAAATTGGTAAAATAAACTATCCGTTAAACAATTTGCGTATTTTTTGCGTAATTTTTTGAACCGTTTTATCGAAAAAATTCAGGTTGTCTTTATCATCATCGTAGTAACCCGAACCATAACCGTAACCATAACCGTAGCCATAACCATAGCCATAACCATAGCCATAATGCGAACCATAATAACCCGGGGTCGACACATCGTTAACAAGAATATTAAAATCCGAAACATTCTCGTTTCTGTTTAACTCGTTTATAAGGTCAATAACATCTTTATGCGAATAGTTTTGCCTTACAACAAATATATTAACATCGCTAAAACGTGCAAATAGCATTGCATCCGACACTAAAGCAATTGGGGGGGTATCAACAATTACATAATCGAAATTATGGCGGGCATATTGAATAAATTCGCTCAAAGCGTCCGACTCGAGCAGCTTTGCCGGGTTAGGCGGTATTGGCCCCGATACCACAACAAATAAATCGTCGATTAATGTAGGTTTAATAATTTGTTCGATACTGCACTTGCCAATTAAGTACGAACTTAACCCGATAGTGTTATCGATATTAAAATGAGTATGGATACGAGGTTTGCGCAGGTCGAGGCCAATTAGTAAGGTTTTTTTGCTCGACATTGCTATTATTCCGGCCATATTAACCGAACAAAATGTTTTTCCCTCGCCGCTAATTGCCGATGTTACGGTTATTACCTTCGAGTCTTTTTTATACATAAGGTACTGAAGGTTTGTTTTTATTGTTCGGAACGACTCGGAAATTGACGATTTCGGGCTATCTAACACAACAAGGTCTTTCTCGCGGGCACTATGCCCAACTACACCTAATATTGGTGAGTTTGTACGCGATTCGATATCTTTTTTCGATTGTATCCGGTTGTTAAAATAGTCTTTTAAAATAATAATAATAAACGGTACAAATAAACCAATAACTAAACCTATCATGTAGTTCATTCTGGTTTTAGGCTCAACTTTGTACGACTGTTCGGGGCGGGCACGGTCGAGCACCGATGCATTTGGGACTGTCGATGCTCTTGATATACCGGCTTCGGCACGTTTTTCGAGCAGGTATGTATATATTTGGTCGTTTAAATCGAACTTACGCTTAATACTAACCATGCGTCGCTCGTTATCGGGAATTTTTGCCATTTCGCTGTTCAACAGTTCAATACGCGTGTCAACATCGTTAATGCCAATTTGGTTTGTTTTTATAAGGTTGTTAACATTCTCTTTAAGCATGTTTTTTAAGCCTTCAATTTGGCTGTCGATAATGTCGATTTTTGGATTCGATTTTAGTGTTTGCATTTTAAGTGTCAAACGCTCCGATGTAAGCGTGTTAATTTGCATAACAAGGTTAACCAGTAATTGGTCGCGTACACCAACCGATGTTGGTACAATAATATCCTGGTTATCGTTTTTGCCTAACAAATAATCGTTAAGATATTTATAGTATTTGGCCTCGACCATTAAAACCGCTCTTTCGCCTTCAAGCCGCTCGTATTGAGTAAATAAATTCCTGCCTTCTTGTGTAAGGTCAATAATTCGGTTCTCAACCCTAAATTGTTGCAACACGTTTTCGGCAATTCGCAACGAGTCAACAATATTTTCAATCTGGCTGTCGATAAAGTTAATTGTGTTAGTTGCAATTTGGTTTTTTTGTTCAAGTTCCGATTCAATGTATATCTCGAGTAGTTTGTTAAGGTAAACCGACTCTTTTTTCGAAATATAACCCCTTGTTGACAATACCAGTATTGTACCCTCCTCGTTTTGCAAGCCAATGTTAAGTTTTCCACGATACTCGTTTATTAACGACAACGGGTTGTTAATAATTGCAATAAATTTAGTATGTCCTTCGTCGTAAAAGCGTTCGGGGTTTCTTATAACAATTGTAAAACCAAACAAATCGTTTTCGAATGGTTCGCCAAATTTTAGCTTTTTTTTAAACTCGCCATCGGCATTATAGCTTAACACATACTCTTGCGCCGACAAAATTTCGATATTCAATGGTAACCCATATTGTTGGTAATGAGTAGTATCAATAATAATATCGAGTTTATCGGGCCTGTAAATTTCGGGGTTACGTACTCGTCCAACGCCGTAGTATTTTACGCCAAAATCAAGCTTATCGATAACCTTTTTGTTAAGTTCGAACGAGCGTAAAATGCCAATTTGGTTTTGAATATTAGTACCTTGTTTAAACAAATCAAAACTTTGTATCATCTCGTTTTGATAATACGTGTTGTTTTGGCTTTCGCGGATAAGCATTGTACAATTAACCTGGTAAACGGGGTCGGTATAACGGTTTATAATGTAAGCCGCCGAAAGCGCAATTGCGCCCGACAAAACAAACCAATACCAGGCCGAAATAATTTTTAACAGATATTTTTTTATATCAATTTGTTCCTCGTCGTACAATTCGTTTAATTTTTGCTCCATTTTACTATTTAGTGTAAGTTAAAATAAGTACTAAAAGCGAAATGCTCGATATAATTAAACTTACACCGGTTGCATTAAGGTTAACTACTTTTGCGCGTAATGGTTTAATATATACAATATCGTTAGGCTGTAACCAATAATACGGGTTTTTCATAAAGTCCGAATTTGTAAAATCGAGTTTAACGGTTTCGGTTAAATTGCCATTTTTACGTATCACCATAACATTGCGTAAATCGCCAAAGTTACTAACACCACCGGCGCGGCTTACAGCCTCAAAAATATTGGCCTCGCGTTTATAAAAACCATAAGTGCCCGGACGGGCAACCTCGCCTAAAATTGTTACATTATAATTTACAAACCTAATTTCAACAATTACATCTTTAATGTACTCGTTAACCAACTCTTGCAATTTACTTTGACATTCGTAAAGAGTAAGCCCGTTAACATTTACTTTGCCAATAACAGGTAAATCAATAAAACCGTCTTTATCAACAATATAACTTTGAACGTATAACGACAACTCGGAATAATTGGTTACCTTATTAGTCTCTTTATTAAACAATCCTATTGAGCCAATATTGTTTCCATATATGTTTACAAATAAATTATCGTCGGGTTTAATTTTTATTTCGGCACTTTCGCCACTCTGCACGGCACTTAATGTCGAATCGGCTTTTTGTAACCTGTCTTGCATGTAAACAATATTTTTATAACGCGTACAACTATATGACAATGCAAATAATGCACTAACAAACAGGTATTTAAAAAATATTTTATAATTCATTTTTAGGCTTTTAAACAAAATACAAACTTAATAACATTTGCGAGCTAATATATATTGTTGCCAACATAATTAATATTTTTTTGATTTATTACTACGGTTGTCAACTAAAAGCATACATTTATCAAATCAAAACAGCAAGTATCGTAGTTTAAATATAAATTCTATTATTTTTGTAGGTTAATAAAAAGTAACATTTACCAAATATCAGTATGTTATTTGGCATAAAAATTAAGTATAATACCAGCAAATAAAGCCTGAACTAAAAAATAGCACAATGAAAAAATTTATTGCCGCCATATCGATAATAATGCTTTTAGGTACAAACCTTTTTGCTCAAACAATTGACAGTGTAAAAACTACAAACTTAACTGCATCAAGTGTTACACTTAATGGTTATTTTGATATAGGAACCTTTACCGAAGTTACCGGGGTAAGGTATAAAATATCATTAAATTCCGACTTAGCCGGTGCATCATTTGTTACAGGTGTTAATTATAATGAATCTCCGGCATATATCAATTTATCCGAGCTTGAGAACCAAACAACCTACTATTATCAATTCAGGTTTACTTTTCACGATGAACAATCTGACGAATTTTTAACTATAACATCAACAATTGAATCATTTACTACTTTAACCCTTTCTTTCGATAATTCAACAGATATTCAGTTTAGCTCAATAACAAATAACTCAATTAGTGCTGCTTTTACTGCCGGGGATGGGGATTTTAGAATAGTTGTTGCCAAAGCAAATAATGAAGTCGATTCTGATCCAATTGATAATATCCAATATACCGCAAACCCAACATTTGGCTTAGGTGATGAAATTGGTGAAGGAAATTTTGTTATAGCAAATGGGAACATTAATAGTTTTAGTGCTACTAGTTTAAGTCCGGCAACTACTTATTATTTTAAAGTTTACGAGTATAATGTAAATGGACATTACGACTACATAACCACAGGTTTTCCGGCACAGGGCAACCCGGCAAGCGCAACTACACTAAAAGGCGAACCCACGGTACAATCATTCGATATTAATTTTACAAATATTACCGCAACAAGTGTCAGGGTTAACTTTACACGTGGTAATGGCGACTCTGTTTTAGTTGCCTGTAAAAACGGCTCAACAATACTTGCCACCCCAACCGATGGAGTACAATATACTGCCAATAGTGTATTTATGCAAGGCGATTTACTTGGCACATCGTCGTATATTGTTTACAATGGTACACAAAACTATTGCGACATTACCGGGCTTGAACCTGCCGAAACCTATTACTTTAGAGCATACGAATACAACAACAGCCAAACTAATACCAATTACCTTACCCGCGATTCGATAAACAACCCAACTTATACTGTTACCTTATCGGCCTTACCAACAACACAAGCCAGCAATATTAGTTTTACAAACACTACAACTAACAGCACCGACATTGAGTGGACAACAGGCAACGGCGCAAACCGCATAGCTGTATTGCGCGAATCGTCGTTGACCGAGGTTTTACCGCAAAACGGAATCGAATATACCGTAGGACAAACAACCGGTACCGGTAATAATATTGTTTATGTTGGCAACGGCTCAACTATGCAACTTACAAACCTAAACGCCGAAACCGAATATACATTAAAAGTATACGAGTACAACGGCTCAGGCAGTCTTACCAACTATGTTACTAAAGACACAACTAACAACAGCAACAGTTTTACAACATTTGCCGAAGGCATTACCGAACAGGCTGCTAATTTACAGTTTACAAACATACAAAGCACCGAAATAACAATTAGTTGGACTGTTGGCGAAAACACGCAATGCATTGTACTAATGAAACAAGGCAGCCAGGTTGATGCCGATCCGGTTAACGGAATTAGCTATCAGGTTAGCGACATTATTGGTACCGATAACTACGTTGTTTACAATGGCACAAACACAACAGCAACTATTACCGACCTTTTACCCGGCACACCATACACTTTTAAAGTATATGCATATAGCGGTACAGGCAGCAGCACAAATTATTTAACCACCGGTTTCGACCAAGGCACAAACCCGCTAACACAATCAACCATAAAAGGCGAACCAACCTTACAAGCAAATAATATTGTTGCCTCAAACATTACTGGCCAAAGCTTAACCCTTACATGGGAACGTGGCGACGCTGCTAACAACGACGGTTGTATTGTTGTTGGCCGAATGAGCCAGGCAATATCAAATGCACCACAAAACCAAATACCTTATATGGCAAATAGTGCTTTTGGTAACGGCGATGAACTTGCTGAATTATCGGGCGAATTTGTTCTTTACAATGGTCAGCTAAATACTGTCGATATTACTAACTTACAACCCGAAACCGAATATCATTTTAGAGTTTACGAATATAATAACAGCAGTACTAACACAGTTTATTTAACAAGTACCGCCACAAACAACCCAAATACAGCTTTAACAACAGCACAAACACCATTATCGCAAACAAATAACTTTTTATTTAGCAATATTACCGAAACACAATACGATATAAACTTTACCCGTGGCAACGGCGACAGCGTGTTAGTTGTTGCAAAAGCAGGCAGTGCTGTCGATTTTTTACCACAAAACGGACAAACATACACTGCCAACAACCAATTTGGTTCGGGTAGCCAAACCGGCACCGACAACTTTGTTGTATACAATGGTATTGGCAACAATTTTACTTTAACAGGATTAACACAGGCAACTACATATCATTTAAGGGCATTTGAGCATAATGGTACAAATACATCAAAAAGTTATTATTTTATCGACACCACAGGTAACCCCGCATCGCAAGCCACACTCGATTACGAACCTGTTACACAACCATCGTACATAGTTTTTTCAGATATTACCGGTAACGATATTACCGTTACATGGACTAACGGTTCGGGAAACAGCCGCATTGTTATTGCCTATAAAGGTACATTCTATTCGGCCACACCTGTTGACGGGACTACATATGATGCAAATCCGGTTTTTGGACAAGGCAGCAACATAAATAACCACTATGTAGTTTATAACGGCAGCGAAAACACAGTTACAGTATCAGGGCTTCAAACATCGTCGGAATACACATTTGCAATTTTCGAATACAACAATAACAACGGAACAATAAACTACAACGCTAAATTAACCGGCGATAATAACTTAAGTGACGAAACAACTACCGGCGACATACCAACAACACAAGCCAGTAATATATCGATATCGAATATTGGGTTAACATCGTTTACCATTAATTTTACACGGGGCAGTGGCGACCGCAGCTTAGTTGTAATGCGCGAAGGCGATCAAGGTGTAATTGAAAACCCGCACGACAGCACCTTATACACTACAAGCGCAAACTGGGAAAGTAAAGGCAGCCAACTTGGCACATCGGGTTATTACGCAATAGTTAATGCAACAACAGGCTCAGTTAATGTATTTGGCTTAAAAGAATCAACACCTTACTGGATACAAGTTTTTGAATACAATAACCACCCCAGTTATCAACGTTACAACATTACAACAAACGGAACAAACCCGGTTTTAGCGTCAACACTTAAAGACGAGCCTGTTAACCAGGATTCGAGTTTAGTTTTCTCGAATATAGGCACAACACGCATTACAGTTTCATGGTCGAACGGCGACGCCGACAACCGTATTTTAGTAGTTTCGCCGAGCACAATATCATCTCCAACTAATGGAGAATACTATGAAGCCAACAGCACATATTCAGGTACAGACGAACAAGTTGTTTACAACGGCCCGGGAAACTCGGTTACTGTCGAAGGCTTATCGGGGGCAACATTGTATAATTTTAGGGTTTTTGCCTATAACAATTCTTACGAATACTCTGTATACAATACAAATTTAAACGATAACAACCCTATAAGCCAATCGACAACCGGACCGGCAACATGGACCGGACAAACATCGACTAATTGGTCGGTTGCGTCGAACTGGCAAAATAGCATACTACCAACTATTAATACGCTTGCAACAATACCCAACACAACAAATAAACCAGTTTTATCGGGCGACAGTACAGGAATCGCCGAATCGGTAATAATAGAGCAAGGGGCATCGGTTACAATTACCGAAACAGCATCACTAACAGTTACAAGTAATGTTACAGTTAACAATGGTGCTTATTTAGCACTTACCGACGACAACACCGAACTAACAATTGGTGGTAACTTAACGCTTGAAAACTCGGGCAGCAATAATGTTGGCGGTCAATTAGTAGTAACCGGAAATGGCAGCGTGTCGGTAAATGGCACAACAACAATAAGCAAAATATTACCATCGTCGCGCAAATATTTAATGTCGTCGCCAATGGCATCGCCAGCTTTAACCCCGTTTTTTGGCCATTATGTACATTATTGGGACGAACCTACCCGTACATGGATTAATAAAACATCAACGTCGCAACTGGCAGTTATGGAGGGAATTAACGTTGGGCTTGAGTCGGGCGAAAATAACCTTATAACATTTACCGGTACATTAAACAACGGAACAACAAGCCGCTCAATATCAAGTTCAAACACAACCGACTCGATAACACATTACGGATGGCATATTTTAGGAAACCCCTACCCCAGCGCAATCGACCTTGGCAGCAGTGGCCTTACCCTTAATAATGTCGACGAAGTTTTTTATTTATGGAACGGTAGTTCATACGACTATTATGTTACAACCCTAAACGAAGGCAGTGCACGCTACATACCTGCTATGCAAGGCTTTTTTATACACACATCGAACAGCTCGGGCAGTATTGGTTTTAGCAACAGTATGCGTGTAGCAAACACACAATCGTACTATAAAAACAATACTATAAACCCAAAAATCGATTTATCAATTAGTAACGGTAATCACACATCAAAAACAACAGTTGTTTTTCACGAAAATGCAACACAAAATTTCGACAACAGGTACGATGCTTTACTTATTCCAGGCTCGAACAACAACGAAAAACCACATATTAACCTGTTCGACGTTAACGACCCTAAAACCGAAATGGTACTTAATACATACGGAATAAATTATTTAGATAACATTAGCCAAAGCGACTTAATTATCCCGTTAAAACTACAAATTACAAACCTCGAAACAATAACATTCGAAGCCAATACACAAAACATACCAGGCAATATTAACATATATCTTTACGACCGCGAGGTTGACACTTACACAAACCTGCTTACCAGCAATTATAACTATAACTTATCAACAAGCAGTTCAAACCGTTTTTCGTTAGTTATTACCCCAAAAACATTATCGGTAAACAATACATTATTACAAACAGTTAATGTTTTTTCAAACCACAAAACAATATACATAACTAATGGTGAACAGTTTAGCAACAGTTCAAAAGCCGAAATAATCGATATTTCGGGACGAATTATTTATTCGGCACCGCTCAATAACTGTTCGTCAAAAACTATTAACATAGCCAATGCTGGTACGTATATTGTTAGGATACTTAATAATCAAACTATTATAACAAAAAAAGTTATTATTAATTAAAATAAAAATATTTACTTTGCACTCCGCAATTTTTATAATTAGCCATGTATAAAAAGTTGAAAAATATAATAATAATTACAAGCTTATTGCTATTACCATTTGTTTCATTTGCCGATAACGAACCGCCTGCACAATCATCAAAAAAAGGTAATTTTTCAGAAACGTCGTTCTCAACCGACAACAAATGGAACAAAGATGGCACAGCACTTGCCCCGCCAAATGCTAATGATGCCGGAACAACTGGCAGTAAAGCACCAATTTCCGGCGGCCTTTGGATACTAATTGCCGGCAGTACATTTTACTTTGCAAAACGTATTCGCAAAGAGCTTAAGTAAGTAATTAATTTTTAAATGTCTGCATTTGTAAATTCCCGGCTTAAAAAAATATCAGTTGAATTAAAAAAGCAAATACTACGCTTTTTTCTCTCCTTTGCAGCATCACTAACCATAACAATATTGTTAAACGATTTTTCGCCCATGCGCGAACTAATCCAATCGTTGCAAATTAATATTTGGCTTCGCGATTTACTTGTTTATTTAACTAAATCGTTACTCAGCTTAAGCGGATTCGAGTTTTGGTCAAACCAGGGTTTTATTCAAATTTATGGAACACGGGGTGTCGAAATTGTTTTTGGATGCTTAGCAATAAGGCATTTAATGTATTTTTCGGTATTTATTGCTTTTTATTATGGCAAACTAATACCTAAAATTATTTATATATTATCAGGCAACTTACTAATAACAATAATAAACACAATACGCATTTACATTATCACTATTGTTCAATACCATAGCGATAATAGTACCGAAATTGTACACGACATTGCATCGCCGGTATTTATGTACACAACAATATTAATACTATGGATAATATGGATTGAAAAATGGGGTATTCCAAAATATCAACCAACAAAATATACATTACCATAGAACCCATATTTTAAGCGACAAAGAGCCTAAACAACAATATTTTTTTTATATTTACTTTATAAAAAATGGTATTCAAATGGATATAAATTTATTTAATATAAACCACTACCTTGCCGATGTTAGTAAAGGCAAATGCCTTATATCGGAACCATTTTCGCCCGACTCGTACTTTGGTCGCTCGGTTGTACTTATTACCGAACACAACCAGCACGACGGCACATTAGGCTACATACTTAACAAACCAATTGACGTACCCTTTAACGATCTTATCCCCGACTTTCCGGCATTTGATGGTAAATGCTATATTGGAGGGCCTGTTAATCCCGAAACATTACACTTTTTACATACCCGCCCCGATATTATTACTGATAGCACTCACATTACCGGTAAAATTTATTGGGGAGGAAATTTTAATGTACTAAAAGACAATATTGAACAGAATTTAATAAAAGCACATGAGATTAAATTCTACTTAGGTTACAGCGGCTGGGCTCCCGAACAATTAAAAACCGAAATTGAATCGAACTTTTGGGTAGTTGCAAATATTAAGCCTGTTAAAATAATGAAAGCCAATGAAAATACATGGAAAGAACTGCTCACTGAACTTGGCGATTCGTATACTTTATGGGCAAATGCCCCAATGAACCCTGGGTTTAATTAAAAGCATCGGCATTTAAAGCCGAAATTAGTTTTACCGACAACTTTTTATAATAACGCTTATTGTTAAAACCACCAACCCAATTAATGCCCCTTATTGCATTAGTTAAAAAAACCTCGTCAAAATTTAAAAGCTCATCGGGGGCAATACTATCGAGCTCAGCAACTGAGTATCCCAAATTACCGGCCAGCCTTATTATTTGGCTACGCATTACTCCCTGTACACAACCAGTATTTATCGATGGTGTTATTAGATACTTATCTTTAACAAAAAATACATTCGACGACGTTGCCTCGACAATAAATTTATTAGTATTCAATAATAAAACATCGTTGTAAGCATTAATACGCGAGTAGTTACCGGCTAAAACATATAGTAACGAACTGCCGGTTTTTATCGACATGTAATCAACAACGGGCTTTACATAATCGTTATAAATACCTATTATTAAACCATTGTCGTTAAGTTGGTAATTGCCGCTATTAATATACACTGCTTCAATAAAAACATCGTATCCCGAGTTTTCGGGTATAAATAAGCCTCCATCGGTGCGGGTAACAGTTACCTTTACCCTTGCTCCCTGAAAAAGCTTACACCTTGACAATAAACCTTTTATTGCCTTGTGCAAATAATCAACTGTAAAATTATTATCGGTTTTATATCCTAAAATTGCCATGCCTTTAACCAACCTTTTATAATGGCTTTGTAAATATTGACAACTTAAACCGTTGGCATGAATAGTTTCGTACAACGAATCGCCATAACGAAATGCCCTGTTGTTTAACGAAATTTTAAAATCGCTTTTTAACAGATAAGTACCATTATAAAAAACATAATCAAAGCGGTTTTCCATATAAAACATGCTCAATTACAGGCAGCATACTACCGTTAGTATCAATTTTATAACCCATTACCCCCGCGTTTTGCGCGGCCTCAACATCTTTAAGGTTATCGCCTATCATAAACGACTGGTTTGAGTCGATATTAAACCTTGCTATTGCTTTTTGAATATTTAATGGCTCAGGTTTACGGCATAAACAATTCTCGCACTTATTATGGTGTGGGCAATAATAAATTTCGTCGATAAAAATATTATGAACTGCTAACAATTCAAACATTTTTTTGTGCACCAACTCAACATCGTTTTTTGTATAAGTACCTCGCGATATACCGCCCTGGTTTGTAATTAT
>CAZJCR010000099.1:0-13269 GCA_964544385.1 uncultured Bacteroidales bacterium | reverse complement strand
AATATAGTTTATGCACAAAGCTTTATACGTACTATACGCAAAAATTTTCCCGACATATACAACAGTATAGCTACACGCCACGCAATACGCACTGTTTTAAATTACGAGGCACGTACGGTTGAGCGTTTGCAAAAAAATGGACGTATAAGCACAAAAGAGGCCAATAAAATGACCGAAAGCATTGAGGAACGCCTTAAGAAACTTGTATACTCATCGTTAAAAGTTGAGATGCCAAAAATTAACGTTTTTTTAAGGTCGGTACCATGGTTAAAAACTATAAGCCATGAAACTTTCGATAAAATAGCCGATATGTTCCAATATCAGGTTTTTAGCATGGGCGAACAGCTTATTAAAGAGGGTACACCAGCCGATAGTATTTATATTATTTACAGCGGTACGGTACAGGTATCGCAAAAAGGAAACATTGCCCGTACGCGTGGAGCTGGCGAAAGTATTGGAGTGTCGAATATTTTAACTAACAGTATTAATGCATTTACTGTTACTACCGACTCGCCTGTTACCGCATTACGTATTAAGTACATTAAACTGCAAAGGCTTTTTGCCGAATCGAAAGAACTACACGAAAGTTTATGGGACTCGGCTGCACGAAATATTGCTATACAGGTTATACAAAGCCATACCGAATACTCGAAAATGAGCGATAAACATATTAAAAACCTGCTCGACATGGGTATTAGCTACACGCTTAAAAAAGATCAGGAAATAAACACCGATAAACTTATTGTGGTTTTGCTCGAGGGCGAATGTTATGTTAATAACCAAAGTGCCGAAACTATTAAAGCCCCGGCTGTTATACAAACTGATACAAAAATGGCCACAAACGGGCGTTTAATGGTTTGCGTACTTAAATAAATATAGCTAATTGCTATTGTTTAAAATTTGGGTACAACCTAAGTAAAGTAATACCCAAATTGAGCTAATCGCTCAATCGATTTAGATTTTGTAAGTATTTCACTACACTTCGTTAGTGAAACACAACAAACTCTACATCGGGGTTAACCTAAGTAAATCGTTTATTTACTACGCTTTAACCGCTTAACTTAGGTTATATTTTGTAAGTATTTCACTACACTTTGTTAGTGAAACACAACAAACTCTACATCGGGGTTAACCTAAGTAAAGCGTATTTTTGCATCGTTTTAACTGCTTAACTTAGGTTATATTTTGCTTTGCCAAAATTGCTAAGATAGTGTATTATTTAGCCTCGAAAAACGCATCTATACCGGGATACCCCAATTTGTCGGTTGCCATTTTGGGCGGGTATATACGGTATGTTACCAAAGCTTCGGAACTTACCTGCCCGTCGGCATTTAGCAGTTCGGTGCAAATAGTTGCAAAACGCTTGTCGCTTTTAGCTAATTTGCCCCTTATGGTAAGTAACCCTTTGTTTGTATGCGCCGGGGCTTTATATTTTACATTTATGTCAACCGTTACGCCTGCTGTATTTAACTTTGTATAAATATACCAACTGCTAATTTCGTCGTGCATTAAAGCCTGTATACCGCCATGTAATACATGTAAATACCCGGCATATAGTTCGTCGGGTTGCCATTGGGCGCAAACCCATTGACCATCGACATAAAAACTTAGTTTTAACCCTATTGGGTTATGGGGGCTGCACCCAAAACAATTGTGTTCTTTTTGTTGGCCCCACGGGTAAATAATTTTTTGCATTGTTTTTTACTTTTTTGTTTATGATGCAATTATGTGCTATTTATCGAAAAAAATATATTATGTAGTTTAATATTATTAGCAAATTTATTTATACATTTGATTATAACCTAAGTAAAGCGGTTGTTCACTTAGTTCAAACCGCTCAACTTAGGTATAATCGAAATTAATTACTATAAAGCCTTATTTTTGAATACTTTTTTATGCAAAATAAAAATAACACCCATAACTCGCAATTGCCACATTTTAATAGTTCGTTATTAATTAATACATTAATTGGGCATCTCAAAAATAACAAAAACATCGAAAACGGGGTAAATTATCTGACATCGCAAAACAGGTTGACAGATAAAATTATTGAAACAATACCGTTATTGCTTAAAAAAATTAGCATTGATATAGAGCCATTTAAAAATACTTGTTACTCGGTAATTATTACGCAACCCGAGGTCGAATTTTTGAAAAACGGGTTATTAAAATGTTGCGATATTAATTTTGAGTCAATTAGTACCAACCAAGCCGAGATTCAAAAACTGTTGTACCAAATTGTATATTCAATACCTTACATTTACAAACAGGCAGGCTGCCAGTTAATTAAAAACAACGAAAAAAAATTTGTTAACGAGCCTTTGGCCGAGCAACTTGCACGGGCAATACACTCGAATTACAGGTTGTTAATGACGAAAACTATGTTACAACCCGATAATGTTTTTGAACAAATGTATCTGGCAACAGCCAGTAAACAATATATTGAAAGCGATTTTGAAAATTTGCCCCCTGATATTCGACAATCGAATATTGATAATGCATATCACATTCCAACAAAACTTTTATCGATAGGCCTGAAGTTACAAAAAACCAAAACAGGCAGCCAAACCCCGATACTTTATTTAAGCGGTTCGGATATTGAAACTATGGCTAAAGTTGAACACGAACGATGGTGCTGGGAGAAACGCATGAACGGTTTTATTTACGGGCCAATACGCAACGACGAAAAAAAAATACATAATTGCTTAATAAACTACAACGAACTTACCGAGTTTGAAAAAGAAAAAGACCGCCAACTTGTTAAACTAATACCTGTTTTATTACACGATATTGGATACAGCACAACCCCGGTTGACAATGCTGTAATATTTAAGTTGGGCTACATAACAAATGCCGAAACTAAAATTGCCGGTGTTAAGCTTGCTGCCGAGCAGCTTAATAACAGTTTGGAAAATTATTTTAGCGTAAACCAATTGCAAATGCCCGCCAATATTGCCCAAAACATTGATTTAATTGTTGATGGTACGGCACAAATTGCCGGGGCTTTTTCGAGCGCGGTATCGGTACAACGAACATTTTTGCCATCGCCATTGCAGGTACGCGAGTGTTTGCCCGACAGCTTTTTACTTTACAAACCTAAAGATGGCGTTGCCGGCGATTTTTATTTTGTAGCTAAAAAATTTGGCGCGGTTATTTGGGTTTGTGCCGACTGCACCGGGCATGGTATTTCGGCAGCTTTACTGTCGGCAATTTGCTACAATTATATCGACCAGGCCGTTAACCAGCAAAGCATTACCGACCCCGCTGCAATTATTGCCAATGTTATGCCAAAAGTTGAATATCTCATGCACCGAAGTGATGGAAACCTTGAAAACAAAAGTGGAATGGAGTTGGCTGTATGCACTTTTTATCCGCAATCGAATATCCTGTTTTATTCAGGATTGAACCGTCCTTTGTATCATGTCACTAACGGGCAGCTAAATGAAATAGATGCCGTTCGTTATAAAGAAAGTTTTGAAGAAATAGCCCCCAGGCTAAAAACCCAAATCATCCAGGTAAAACCCAATGATACTGTTTATCTAACTTCCGACGGTTTTATTGACCAGTTTGGGGGATCGCGTGATAAACTGGGTGAACGGTTTAAAAATAAACGATTTAAGGAATTGTTAATTCAAATCCAGGATAAAGACATGGCCCAACAACGCGAGGCAATGAACCAGGTTATTGAACAATGGCGGCAACAGGCCAACCAGGACCAAACCGATGATGTTTTAGTTATAGGCGTGAAATTCTAACATGCCTGTTTAACTTTTTAAAATTCAAACGTATTTAATAAATCGAATATGCCAACAGCTTCAAAAGTATTCCGGGTTTTTGTCAGTTCTACTTTCTCCGATATGCGCGAGGAACGGGCTATTTTGCAAAACGAGGTTTTTCCTAAACTTGAAAAACTATGCGAAAGTAAAGGTGCGCGTTTTCAGGCAGTTGATTTGCGTTGGGGGGTCACGGAGTCGTCGCAAATGGACCAAAAAACAATGGATATTTGTCTTGGCGAAATTAAACGGTGCCAAATGGTTTCACCCATGCCAAACTTTATTGCCTTAATTGGCGACAGGTATGGATGGCAACCTATTCCGGCAACGATATCTGCTACTGAGATGGGGCAAATTATGGAATTACTTACAACTGATGAGAATGAATTGCTGGTTAAATGGTATAAAAAAGACGAAAATGCTGTTCCGGCTGAATACATACTCCAACCCAGAAGTGGGCCATATCTTGAATATCCCGTTTGGGAAAAAACCGAAGCATCAATCAGGTTGTGCTTGCGGAAGGCTGTTGCTAAAATGGATTGGGACGACAAACAAAAAACCAGGTACTTTGCATCTGCCACCCATCAGGAAATATTAAGCGGGGCCCTTAACCCTCCTCAGGTAGTTGAAAAACCCGAAGAACATGTTTTTGCCTATGTACGTAATATTTCTGATATGCCTGAAGATATTTCGGCCAAAGATTTTATTGACCTTGATGGCAACAGCCGCGATAAATACTGTAAAGAAAAGCTGGAACAACTGAAAGCAGGTTTAAAGGAAAAACTTAAAGACCACTATTGTGAATATCCGGCAAGCTGGAAGGATTCAAAATGCTCAATAAACGATGCCACAAGCTTTGCCAATAAAGCATATAATGATTTGGCTGAAACAATAAAGCTACAACTGACAAGCGAAACATCTGAAAATGAAATTGAAGCCGAGTTGAAAATCCACAAACAGTTCAGGGAACAATTAACTGAAAACTTTTGTGGCCGTTTATCAGCATTAAATGCCATTTCTGAATACATTGAAAATAAAACAAGCCAACAGGTGTATTCCATTATTGGCCCTTCGGGTTCCGGAAAGTCATCAATAATGGCAAAGGCTGCACTACAATTTGAAAATGATTATGGGAAAGCTCCTTTCTTTCGTTTTGCAGGTATTAGTGCAAACAGTTCAAACATCAGCTCATTTATAGGTCTTCTTTGCAAGCAAATATGCGCCGTATTTGACGTTCCATGGGAGACAATTAATGCCGGTTTTAAAGACCTTACCGAGATAAGGTACCTTATCCTGGTTTTTGAGAAATGCCTTTCGCTGGCTACGGCAGAGAAACAAATAGTAATTTTCATTGATGCACTTGATCAGTTCAGCAATATCGAAGAACCAAATATGCTTGACTGGTTACCTGAAAAGCTGCCACAGCACGTTAAAATAATATGCTCTGCCCTTCCTTGTCTGGCACCAAAACTATCAAATGCCATAATTTATAATTTAACAGAACTGCCTCAGAATGATGCAGAAATAATTCTCAACAAATGGTTGTCGAATGCAGGTAGGCAATTAACAAATGAGCAGTATACCTACCTGATATCACAGTTTTCAAAAAATGGGTTTTCAATCTATCTGAAGCTTGCTTTTGAGATGGCTAAGCGTTGGAAATCATATCAACCTGCATTTAACTTAAAACCTGATGTAGAAGGAATTATAAATGATTTTTTTGATCAGCTCGAGAAAGAGCATACCCGGGAATTGGTTAAAAACATCGTTTGTTATATGCTATGTGCCCGGTACAGTGGATTAACTGAAAACGAGATTCTTGAGATCCTGTTTTTTGACAAATCGTTTAAGAGTTGGTTCGTTGAAAATTCGCACATTGACCATCGAAGCGAAATTGCCTCTGCCAATAAAATACCTATTGTAGTCTGGTCAAGACTTTATTTCGATATGGAGCCTTATCTAAGTGAACACGATGCCTACGGTGTACCTGTAATAACATTCTTCCACCGACAATTCATCGATGTATTGAAGAAAAGGTACAGGTTAACTGATGAACAACAATAATTATTAAGACAATGACTGCAGAATCAAATAAGTATCATAATAATCTTGCTGAATTTTTCAAAGGTCAATCACTTTATTACGATCGTGAAAATAAGCAACCAAATGTACGCCGGTTAACAGAACAACCATATCACGAAATACAATCTTGCCAGTGGGGTAGCATTACCCAGACCTTTTGTAATTTATCATTCCTTGAGGCCAGGTTTAAAGCCGGCTTAACCGGAATGCAACTCTCTGAATACAAAGAAGCATTATCGCTCATACCCCCTGGTGATGACAAAGAACTTGTTGATGATTTTTTTATCACATTCATGCGTCAGAAACATCAAATTAATATTCATCCGGAGAGCTGTTTTGGGATTTTCTATAATGAGCTGAAGTGGCGAAAATCTAAAACAAGGTTCAAAGCGGAGGAAGAGAAAAAAGCTTTCATTTCACAAGGCAGGTCATTCCTCAACCAGTATCGCGAACCTCAAATAATAACTTCACAGCTTGTCATGACAATAATGGGGAAAGAGGAATCGATCCATGGCTGTTCTTTTTCTTCTGATGGCAAACAAATAGCTTCTATTGACGATAAAAAAAGACTCCAAATATGGGATTCTCAAACCGGAGAAGAGCTATTTTCATTTGATGGTAAACATGATTCATTCCCCTCCAGTTCATTTAAATGGTCCCCTGATGGCAAAAAAATAATTTCTTCTCTCACCTTTAAAACGCTGATAGTTCGCGACACACAAACAGGCAAAGAATTAGCAGTTCTCGAAGGACACACCGATTCAATAAAAACTTTTAACTGGTCGCCCGATGGTACGAGAATAATTTCATGTAGCAATGATAAGACTATTATTTGGGATGCCGATAGGTATACAATGCTGACAAATCTAAAATTGCATCGCAAAATAGTGCAAAAATGTGCATGGTCACCTGACGGGAACTTAATTGCAACAAAATGTGCCGACAAATTTGTGAGGATTTGGAATGTAAAAACAGGAAAAAAAATCAAAAAGTTACGCGGGCACGAAACCAGCATCATCTCGTGTGGATGGTCTCCTGATGGTAACTTTTTTTTCTCCTCCGCAACAGATAATATTGTCATTTTGAGAGATGGTCATAGCTTCAAGAAAAGAAGCCTATTTGTTGGACATGCATTTAAGTCGAAAAGCTATATTTATAGATGCGAATGGTCGTCGGACAGCTCTTGCTTAATCTCAGCCAGCGAAGATAAGACTCTTAAAATCTGGGATATAAAAACAGGTAAGGAATTAGCCACTCTTGAAGGACATCAGGATGGTGTTTTCTATGGTTCCTGGATTCCCAATACCAACCGTATTGTATCAGCAGGTAAGGATAAAGCTCTAATAATATGGGATGCGAAAACGTATGAGAAATTGGCTACACATGTCTGGCACAGCAAAGGAATATCAGGCGTTTCTATTTCGCCCGACGGTACCCAAATTGCAACATCAGGATACGATAATACTTTGAAGTTATGGGATACCAACCCAGGACGCAAAATTTCAAGCTTGCATGGACATACCAATAAAGTAACCTGTATCAGCTTCGCTCCTGAAGGCCGCCGGTTTGTTTCTGCCAGCTCAGATAATACTCTTAAGATATGGAATACGTCAACTGGAACTGAACAATTCCATTTAGAAGGTCATAAGGGAGAGATTCTCCATTGTCACTGGCATCCAAATGGAAGATATTTAGTTTCTATAAGCAGTCAGACATCAGATGGTTTTTATATCGATATTAAATTATGGGATACAATAACAGGAAAACTAATTGGTTCATTGAATGAATCGTTTTTAGGAATAAAACAATGCAAATGGTCTCCTGATGGACGTTTATTAATGGTAGCCGGCGATAGCACCACATCGCTTTACGGAGGGTTGGGAAGCCAGGGTAAAGTTGTCGTATGGGACGTTGAAACCGGGATTATTAAAGCAACAATAATTGAGGAACGCGAAAATTTGAGATATTGTGAATGGGCTCCGGATAGCAAAAGAATAGTAACTGTAACAATTGTTGATATAAAATTTTGGAATGCTGAGAACGGTGAATTAATTACCGGCATTAATGGAAACTACAGCAGAATTTTATTTTGCAGATGGTCGCCCAAAAATGATTTCTTAGCTGTTTCAAGTACAGAAACCAAAAATAATTTAATAATCTGGGACATTAAGAACAAGTGTAATTATGCCTCTTTAGCAGGGAACAAAAGTAAGATTAGTTCATGCGCATGGTCTCCTGATGGGAAATTACTAGTTGCTGCCAGTGAGGACCTGACATTGAGAATATGGAATATCGAAACCAAAAGTGAAGTACATACTCTCTGTGGCCATACAAAGGGAATAATTGATTGTTCCTGGTCTTCAGACGGGAAATGGATATTATCATACAGTAAAGATTATTCGATACGACTCTGGGATGCAATAACAGGCAAAGAATCAGGTTCTTTTATAACCGCAGGAGATATTACTTGTGCCGATTTCAATAGTCAAAAGAAAAGCATTTGTTGTGGAGATGGCATTGGAAATATTTATTTGCTTGAGCTAATATCACCGATATCCGATTGTTGAAATACTGGCTACAGCTTATCTCATTCCATGATTATCCGGCATTGTTAAAGAGGATATACATCTAATCAACAAATTAGTTATTAGCAGTTTGTTTTCGCAATATTATTGTATATTTTTAGCAGTGGAATTGTGTCCCTGTTCTTTTTTACTTGATAAATCGACTGAATGCCCGGACGCATTAATATAAAATATAAGTCTCCAACAAAGCGACAACTTAAAAAAATTATGTATTCATGAAACCATTAGTTCCAAAATTAACCACCTTTACCGAAGATATTCTTCAATTAGTAAATCATTGGAAAGATAACAGCAAACGTACCCCTGAGCAGCTAAAAAACTGGCCAGGCGATAAAATATTTCAATATGCAGGGAACGACCAACCCCATGCATTATGTTTGTTGAAAGCCGATGGATTTGATGGGTTGCCGGTATTTAAAAACCATACCAACCAGCAAATGATGGAGGCTGCAGCCAACCGCGAATTATTGGCATTTACCGCTGACGATGTTATCCGAATTGCACTCTTTTTCAATTTAGATGATATTAAAACCATAGTTTTACTGGTGAAAGCCCAATGGGAACGTTTTTTGGTGTCGCGAATAAACCGCAACGACATTGATTGGGTAAATAAAACGGGTGTGGCCGAGGAGTTTTTTCCTGCGTTTATGGATAATGAAAAAGCCATGCAAAAACTTTCGGATACCTTGCAACCACTTGATGCCAGCTTTGGCACAACGGTAAAACTCGGCATTACACCCGAACTTTATGGAAGTTTAGTTAACCATATTTTGGTTAGCCGTACGTTTTATTTTGCCATTGAAAGTATTGAGATAGCGAGTTTTGTTGAAAGCCAAAATCAACTGTTGGCATTATTAAAAAGCGAGAATAGTGCTTACAACGACCTTTATCATGCACGAAACAAACAATGGATTGACTTGTTGAAGGCTGCCGAAAATGCCCATTTAAGGCTCGAAGACCAGCGCATGCAAAATGCCGAAGACGAACGCAACTGGATGGCTGTTTTTGGCGATGCGTGGTACGAATTATCTAAAACCGACATGGAATATCAAAGCCTGAAACGTAAGGTTGAGATGAAAAAACAAAACCCGCAAATGACGGCTGAGCAGGTTGAAGCAGCGGTTTTGACATTGATGGAAGCCGAATTGGAACAATTGCAGAACATGGAAACGGCAATTACCATAAGTCAGCTTTTTTCGAAAATGGATGACAATAACAACCCTAACACCCAAGTAAACAAAGAGGTGGTTGAGCGGTACAAAAAAGTGTTGCGTACTATATGGCTCAAAACCCATCCCGACAAGGTGAACGATAAAGGATTTACCCCGGAGCAACTCGAATTGCTCCAGAAATTCTACCGTCAGGCCACTGAAATGAGCGCAACCGACCGACTGATTAACCCATTAACATTGGAGAGACTCGAGGTACTGTTGCACGAGGTGGACGAACTTTACGCCAATATGGGGTTGAACATCAATTTGAACACAACCGTTAAGGGAAGTACCTTAAAAGAAAAGGTGGAATGGCTTGAGGGTCAAATTAAAATACTTGAAAACGAACTGACCCAACTGAAAAACGAATTGTTTTCGCTGGTAAACGATGTCACCCTTAAGCAAAAAGCGGAGTCGATGAAAGACCCCGATACCATTGAACTGGTTAAAAACCAAATGATCGGGAAAAAGAACTTGCTTACCGAAGAACTTGCCGGGTTAAAGAAAGACCTTGACCATCTTTTTAAGTAAGTTTTATGGAAAACCTTATACGTCAAGCGAATTTCCGGTCGCCCTTGTTTTCATTTAATGCAGAAACAGGTCTCCTTGAAATTTCAGGCAATTCGGGGGCATATATCATGGAGGAATTTGAGGCGTCGCCCAATTACTGGATAGAGGCTTTGGACTGGGTTGCAAAATATTTGGAAACGCCCTGTTCTAAAACCACTCTCAATTGTAAATTAGTAAGTTTTAATACCATTACCTTAAAATATATTATGGAAATATTCAGGGGACTGGAATCCTTAAAAGAACCTTTTACGGTTGAAATATTTTGGTTTGTTGAGCAAGGCGATGAGGATATGCTTGAGGTGGTCGATGATTTTAACCATCTTTTAAGCGATATTAACATTCAAGTTGTGACACTATAAACGATAATTAATGGGGCATTTAGAAACAATAAGAATTGAAGGCACTTTACTGTCACCTTTTATCCTTTTGGATAGCGAAAAAGGTGTTATCGAAATTAGTGGCAGGTCAGTAATTGCTGAATCGGAGTCATTTTACAAACCAATTATTGAATGGATTGAAAAGTATTTAGAAAACCCATGCACTAAAACCATTTTTATCTGCCGATTTGATGCTTACAATAACTCATTCTCTAAAATTCTTTTCACCTTATTTAGGAAACTGGACCAAAAAATAATATTACCTCACAAACTTGATATTCAGTGGTGTTATAAGGAAGACGATGAGAGTATGATACTTCTGGGTGAGGATTTTAAGCAGTGTATCAAAAATGCAGAGTTTAATTTTATTGAACGATAATGAACTTAGAACTATACAAACAGCAAAGCCTCGACCTTTTTAAACGGTTTGAAATTGCAATACCCCAAAAGAAAACCGAGCAGGTTTTGCAGATAGGAAACGAAACAAGCTATAAAAAAATAGGTAATACTGTCGATTCAAAATACTTGATTTGCTGCACCACCAGTGCAACAGGGCTGATTCATATTCGTGAAGTTCCATCAGGAAAATGCATTCTAGTACATCGGTTTAATTCCCTTATAAATGGCATGAGCGAATTGTCAGCCGGCAATCTGGCCATTTTATGGTTCGAAAATCGCGAAAATTACTTGGTAAAATTCCCTGAGGGTGATATTCTTTATGCCTTCACAGGATATGTGTATGATGTTAAACTTTGCTCCGATAACCAAACCTTTTTTATCCACACCGACGATTCCTATTTCTTATTCAAAACTAAAAATGAGATTATTCAGCTCGGCGATACGGGAAAAAAAATAAGAGACGTACAAGTATCGAATTGCATGGGTTATGCCCTTATTATTTACGATAAAACGGCCGAAGTTTTTAGCCTTTCAGAAGGCAAAACACTTTATACTATTGATGAACCGTATAAAATTTTTGACGCCTCAATTAGTGCCAATAGTAAATATGTAATTTACTCGGCACGCGATGCCAGCCGCGATGGACACTTAAAAACCATTGAGCTATCAACAGGGCAGTTAGTTCACCAACACTTTGCCATTTTGTATAGCCCGGAGTTTCAGACGTTTAGCGATGGATGGGTTTTTGCTGCTGAAACGACTTATATTTATTATCCTGCTATTCAGCTATTTAAACCATTAAACCTGGGCTACAGCATTAAAACCATTGTTGAAACAGCCCAAAAAAGATACCTTCTGTTTATAAAAAGCTATCGAGCTAACGATTATTCCGATTGGAACAAATTTGTTGTTTTCGATATCGACAGGTTATACGATTCAAACGGCGAGCCCGAACCCATCAAGCAGGTTGATTATAAATGCCGGTTTTCCGATATTTACGTTTCGCCCGACAAGCAGCTGGTGGCGGTTTGTTTTCCATCAAAAGCCATTGAGATATACCGTACCGGTGACTTTAGTACCCTGGCCAAAATTGAAATTGAATACGATAGTAATATAAGCTTGGCTTTCAGCCAGTGCTCAAATTATTTGTTTTTATCGTATCGCAACCAACTGTTAATTTATGATACCCGCGACTTTAGTTTAATAAACAAACCACTCACTAATCTTAAAGACTTTTATTATAGTAAAAAGGATGGTTTGTTTGCACTGGGCAACAGCTTGAATGCCATTCAGATAAGGCGCTTTGATGATGGCTCCCATATTTTAAACATACCCGACGAAAAAGATTCACCAACGGTTATTGCACTTTCCGATAAAAAAGTTTGGATAAGCCGCTGTCAGAGGGATAATTACTATTTACAAGCTATAGAACTTCAAAACGGTGCAAAAACTAGCTATCAAGATGAAATATACCATTTAAACCGGGTTGAAGGAGATTATATAATCGGTAAAACAGGAATTATTAATACAATCACCAACCATTTTATACCCGTAGCAGGTTTAGATGTATTTTTCAACGAATCGTATTTCTATTGTTTTAATGATTATTCAGCAAAAATATGCAGCTTTTCCATTGATATTTACGATAATAGAACCGGTTTACTAATAAAAAAAGTAGTTCCCCCCCTTACAAATAAATTAGGGCACATCTTAACCATTTGTGGCCATTATATTGTTTATGAAACCCAATATGCACAACAAACTTATATCGAAAGCCTTTTGGATAATCAGCCGGCAACCCTGTTATTCGATTATCCCATACGAAAGATTGCAAAAATTGACGACCGGTATTTTTTAGTCACCAATTACCGGGTTAACCCCGATATAACCGATGTGTATATTTTTGATATCCAGCAATTAAATAAACCAATGAAGGAACTTGCATTAGAAGGCAATTTGTATAATTCAGATTTCGATGCCCCAAACCAGCGAATGGCGTTATCGAGTTTAAAAATTTGTTGGTACATCGATTTAAAAAATACCGAGAGCCCATTTTCGATAAATGAAGAGGGCAATTTAGGCACCATGCTTTTCGATGATATTTTGGTTAAAGTTTCGGCCAATAATAAGCTGCAATATTACAATACAAATAGTAAAAGCATCTTTAAACCTGGCGAATTACTGGCTACCCTTTACACCATCCCTGACGGTTATCTTTGGGTTACCCCGCCCGATGCAGCTTCACCTTCGGGTTGGTTCTGGACCGATAAAC
>CAZJCR010000098.1:7439-13274 GCA_964544385.1 uncultured Bacteroidales bacterium | reverse complement strand
TTTCGGCATCAACAGGCGATATACTCGAATTTTCGTTTGTAGGATACATTACCGAAAGTGTCGAAATTGTTGCACAAACAACTGTTGACATGACACTTGTGCCCGATATTATGGATTTAGACGAAGTTGTGGTTATTGGTTACGGGGTACAAAAAAAGAGCCTTGTTACCGGCGCAATATCTAAAGTAAACTCGGAGCAGCTTGAGCAAAACCAAGTGCGTATTGAACAGGCTTTGCAAGGTAAAGTTGCAGGCGTAAATATTATGCAGGAGTCGGGCTCGCCGGGTGCGGGCTTAACCATGCGCATTAGGGGTACTGGTACAAATAAAAATGCCAACCCGTTATTCATTGTCGACGGTATGCGTACTGGTGGCATCGAATACCTTAACCCAAACGATATTGAGTCGGTTGAAATTTTAAAAGACGCGGCATCGGCAGCTATTTACGGCTCCGAAGGTGCTAACGGTGTGGTTTTGGTTACAACAAAAAAAGGAAAAAATGGCGCATCGGTGGTATCGTATAGTGGAAACTATGGAATACAGGAGGCTCGCAACATTCCAAGTGTTCTTAATGCTCAACAATATGCAACTTATTATCGCGAGGGTTTACGACACGAGATTTTAAGCAAATATCAAGGCATTAATATTCCCGAGGCAATGATTAACCGTTTGATTAATACTTCGTACCCTTTTCATCAGGACTCGGTTGGCGAAGGCACAAACTGGCTTAACCAAATTTTTTCGGTTGCCCCAGTTCAAGACCATAACATTTCGGTTACTGGCGGTAACGAAAATACATCAATATTTTTGTCGGGTTCGTATTTTAACCAGCAAGGTATTGTGGGTGGCGACAAAGCTAACTTTGACAGGTACACAACACGCTTAAATGCCGAACACAAAGCTAATAACTGGCTTAAAGTTGGTGCCAGGGTATCGTACACGCACATAAAAAAACTCGACATTGACGAAAATAACGAATATGGTGGTGTTATTGCCAATGCCATGAACATTGACCCGCTAACCCCGGTATACTATAGCGATACAACACAGTTACCGTCGAAATACATTAACCAGATAAGGGCAAATTTTCCCGACATCGAAAACTCGTCGCTTAAAGCCCCGGGCAATAAAGGTTACTACGGCATGTCGCCTTACGTGCAAAACGAGATAAAAAACCCAATTGCACAAATGGACAACAAACACAGTTATTGGATGCAGGATAAAATTATGGCCGGTTTCGACGCTACTATTGAACCGCTTAAAGGCCTTAAAATTAAAACTATTTACGACATTGACCTTGCCTACGGAACAAGCCGGTATTGGAACCCGAGAAATTACTACCACTCTATTTTATATAGTTATACAAGTAACACCGGCCAATACAACGAACGTCATTTTACATGGCAATGGGAGAATACAGCTACATATACTAAACAAATTGGCCAACATTTTATTTCGGGACTTATTGGTACAACAGCTAACGATTATAGTTTTAACTGCCTGTCGGGTTTTGGCGAAGGCTTGCAGGAAGAATCGTGGGACTTTGCAGTTTTAGATGCAGTTTTAAGCGATTCGACAAAAGCTGCAGCCCAAGGTGGCAGCCGTAATTACGATAACCGATTGCTATCGTACTTTGGACGCGCACAATACAACTATGCCGAAAAATATATGCTTGACCTTACATTACGCTCCGACGCTTCGTCGAAACTTAGTTACGAGAACCGCACAAAATATTTCCCTTCAATGTCAATTGGCTGGGTAGTTTCTAACGAAGATTTTTGGAACTCATCGATGTTAAACTTTTTAAAAGTACGGTACAGTTGGGGACAAAACGGCTCGGCACGCTCGTTGGGCACTTTCGAGTACGTGTCGACAATTGCAACCACCGCCGAATCGAGCTACTACCTGAGCGGAGGCACACGACTGGCTGGTGCCGAACCTACAGCTTTAAGCAACTCGGCTTTGGTTTGGGAAACATCACAACAATCGGACCTTGGTTTCGACTTGCGTATGTTCGACAGCCGCCTGGCTTTTACTACCGATTTATACGTTAAAAAAACTATCGACCTTATTACACGTGCAAATTTTCCGGAGTACGTTGGAAACAATAAACCAAATGCCAACGCCGGCGAGGTTACTAATAAAGGTATCGAAATGGAACTGTCGTTTAAAAACAAGGTTAATAATTTTGATTACAACTTTGGCTTTAATGCCGCTTATAATAAAAACAAAGTTACCAGCTTAAATGCACCTATTTTAGGTATCAACTTAGGGTCGTCGGGAACTGTTAACCGCATGGACCAAGGCTTGCCTATCTGGTATTTTTACGGATACCAGGCCAATGGTATTTTTAACTCGTTCGACGAAATTAACACTTACGTTAAAGATGGCGTTAAAATACAGCCCGATGCAATACCCGGCGACGTTAAGTTTGTTGACATAAATAACGATGGTGCTATTACTGCCGACGATAAAACTATGATTGGAAGCCCACACCCCGACTGGACATTTGGTTTTACTGCAAATGCGGCTTACAAAGGTTTCGATTTTACAGTGGCTTTTCAGGGCGTTTACGGTAACGAAATATATTACGGGGCTTACCGAAACGATGTAACTAACAACAATAAACCAACCTTTTTATACGACAACGCCTGGACACCAACAAGCCAATCGCAAAAGTTCCCGCGCTACACTATTAACGACAATAACAACAATTTTGAACACAGCAGCTTGTTTATTTTCGACGGCAGCTTTTTACGCATGCAAAACATTGAACTTGGTTACTCGCTCGATAAAAAATGGCTCAATATTGTTAAAATACAAAAGCTAAGGGTATATGTATCGGGGCGTAACATGTTTGTTTTAAGCGATTACCCCGGTGGCGACCCCGAAGTGGGCAACAGTAGTGGTGGCGACGACAAAATAAGTATTGGTATCGACAGGGGCATGTACCCCAGGCCACGTGTAATATCGTTTGGTTTAAACATTACAATTTAAGTTAACCCCCATAAATGTTTTACATGCACTTTATTGAAAAATAACTAAGTAAATTAATAATAACGTGGCATTTACAAGCTTATAACTAAGTACATACTAAAAAAAATTAATAATGAAATCGATAAAAATAATATTGGCAATATCGGCAATTACACTGGCCGGATGCTCAAAAGACTGGCTCGATATTGACCCCGTGGGCAAAAAATTCGAGAGCAACTTTTATAAAACCGAAGACGAAATTAAGCAAGGCTTAATTGCTGCTTACTCAATGTTACAACCAAAATATTTTAGCGGCTGGTCGTCGTACTACCTTTTGGCCGGGTTTCCGTCCGACGACTCCGAAGTTGTTGGTGGCGGCCCTAACGACAGACCCGAGTACACCGAAATAAACGAGTACCGTACTCTGTCGACAAATACTGCCGTGTTACAACTTTGGCGGCGTAACTATTACGGTATAAACCGTGCAAACGTGGTGCTCGAAAACGCTAACCCCGATGCATCGGAACGCTCGCGTGAATACGTGGCCGAAGCTAAATTTTTACGCGCATACTTTTATTTTGAACTTGTTAAGTTTTTTGGCGATGTGCCTCTTATTACTAAAAGCCTTACTCCCGACGAGTATAATCAAAAACGCGTGCCTGCAAAACAGGTTTACAACTTAATAATTTCCGACTTAACCGACGCTATTCCTCAACTTGCATCAAAACAAGAACTGTCAATAGCCGACAATTACAGGGCAACATCGGGGGCTGCCTACGCATTGCTTGGTAAAGCTTATTTGTACATGGCATCGCCTTACTACTATAGCAAATATGGTTTCGATAAGTCGCGCGACGAGCTTTATACACTTGCTGCCCAACAATTTACCCAGCTCGAAACAATGGGCTACGACCTTGAAACAAACTACGACGACATTTGGCACATGAAAGGCGAACATGGCGTTGAATCAATTTTCGAAATTGAATATGGGAACCTTGAACGTGGCGGCGACTGGGGAAATGGCCGCGTTAACGGCGGTAATATCGATGTTCAACTGTGCGGCCCGCGCGGCATATCAACCGACACCTTAAACG
Organism: uncultured Bacteroidales bacterium; assembly: GCA_964544385.1. Classification (GTDB taxonomy): domain Bacteria; phylum Bacteroidota; class Bacteroidia; order Bacteroidales; family SZUA-534; genus CAZJCR01. The sequence continues at coordinate 9,205 of CAZJCR010000098.1, read as the reverse complement.
CCGGCTGGGGTTTTGATATGGTTAGCCAGGATTTAATTGCCGCCTATAACGCCGAAGGCGATATTGTAAGGCGCGACGGAACAGCTTATGGCGAAGATTTTTTAACTTCGATAGGCGCATCGGGTTGGGAAAAAAATCAAGGTTACACCGGCTGGTTTAGCAAAAAACGCGCCCCATGGATTTACACTACATCAATAGCTGCTGCCGAGTGGAACTACGAAACAAACGAACGTATGTTGCGCTATGCCGATGTTTTACTTATGATGGCCGAAGCCCTGCTCGAAAGTGGCTCGGGCGACCCATTGCCTTACATTAACCGCGTTCGCGAAAGAGCACAACTACAACCACTTACATCGGTTACGATGGACGATATTAAAAAAGAACGCCGCCTCGAAATGGCTATGGAGGGCTCACGCTTTTTTGATGTTGTACGCTGGGGCGATGCTGCTACAGTGTTCGGCCCTGCCGGGTTTACAAGCGGAAAACACGAAGTGTACCCTATCCCGCAAGACGAAATTATAAACTCGCAGTACACATTATCGCAAAACGATAAATACTAAAACAATCAATACAAATAATAAACTAAAAATTACAATTATGAAAAAACGTTTACTAACACTAATTGCATGTTTTGCAATAACAGGCGCAAGCTTTGCCCAGTTTACTTACGTCGATTTTGAGACGGTTAACCCCACTGGTTACGTGTTTGGTGGCAACGGCTACGAACCCGGCGTTGCAAACCCTGACAATACTGGTAATACATCGGCAAAAGTAGGTAAAGTTATTACCGGTCCCGAAACATGGGCTGGCATGGCCCTGCCTATTGGCGGCACAATAACTTTCACGGCAACATCGTCAAAATTTACTATGGACGTTTTGTCGGATGTTACCGGACAGGTTGTTTTTAAAATCGAAAACGCATCGAATACTGAAGAAGCCGCCGAAGTTCAAGGCGAATATACAACTGCCAACCAATGGCAAACTGTTGAGTTCGATTTTGGCGCGGCAATGGAAGCCGGGAAATTCTCGCAATTAGTGCTGTTTTTTAACTTTGGAACTACTGAAGAAACTACCTGGTTTTTCGACAATGTTAAAGGTCCCGAAGCTGCTATGAGCAGTAATGTATCGGTTAACCTTAAAGTTAACGACAAACTGGGTATTGCAAATTCTTTGGTTCTTAACATTGCCGGCGAAGATGTTTCGTTAACACAAGACGGTAAAATTTGGAGCGCAACTAAAGCACTTTCACCTTACAATATTGTAACCGGTGGTGGCGAGTATTTAACTTACGTAAAAGTTAATGGTGCCAATGTCGACACTACAATTATTACTGTTGCCGGTGGTGCTGCTACTATGGACTGGAACTACCTTTTACTTAACGAGAGCCCCGAAGACGGTACAGCTCAGGCTATTTCAGTTGGTACTACCCCCCCGGTTATCGATGGCGATATTGATGCCATTTGGAACAATGCCAAAGTTCACCCTTTGCAACAACGCGCATGGTGGGGCAGCCCAACAGGCCTTTACTCGTACTACAAAATTATGTGGGACATTGACAATGTTTACGTGCTTAACTATGTTGAAGACGAAACACTTACTAATGCCAGCGAAACTTCATACGAAAACGACAATGTCGAAATCCGCCGGGTTGGGGAGCCACGTCAGATCGCTGCTCCCAAGGAGCATTTCGAGATTGGTGAAGCGCTCGGCTATATGGACTTCGAGCGTGCAGCCAAGCTTTCCGGCTCGCGCTTCACTGTGGTATC
>CAZJCR010000098.1:0-7429 GCA_964544385.1 uncultured Bacteroidales bacterium | reverse complement strand
GACATGAACTTATCGAAAAAAACACCTTTCGACGCCGACGATTTCCAAATTCGTTGTGTTTGGGACAAAGACATTTGGACAGGCTCGGCAACAGTTGAAAACGGCTCATGGCCAAATGCTGTTAAACGTGCTCAAAAAACTATCGACGGTAACAAAGGTTACATTGTTGAATGGGCTATTCCATGGACATCATTATCGTCGACATTTTTACCACTTGCAACTTTTAAATTTGGTTTCGATGTTGTTGTATCCGACGTTGCCGATGCAGCAGGCCGCGACTACATTATATCGTGGAGCACTACCCAAGATGTTAATTATCAAAATACTGCCTACTATGGCGAAATTACCCTTAGCGATGCAACTGCCGAAACATCGGTTAACCGCGAGCAAGTTGCTAACTTAAATGTTTATCCTAACCCGGCATCGGGTAACCTAAATATTACTGCTGCAACTAAAATTGCTACTGCCCAAATTTACGACATTACTGGCCGTAAAATTATCGACAATACAGTAAATGCACCTTATGCAAACCTTAATATTAGCAGCCTTATAACCGGTATTTATGTAATTAAAATTACCGATGTACAAGGTAATATATCATCGCGTAAAATTCAGGTTCAATAATTTAGTTAAGTTAAAAAGGGGCTGCTTTGTGCGGCCCCTTTTAAATAAAATATCAAAAACAAAAAACTTTATAAACTGAAACATTAATTGATAATTAAATTTATTATACACGAACCCCGATAAACCGGGGCAAGCAATCTTGACTATAATAAAAAAATAAAAATACACCAATGAAAACTCCGTTACTTTGGCTTGCATTACTTACAATAGCCGTATTTACAAACAGCCCGGTTTTTGCACAAAACTGTTACGAACTGGTGTGGTCCGACGAATTTAACTATGCCGGTTTGCCCGATTCAACAAAATGGACATTCGAAACCGGCGGGGGCGGCTGGGGTAATAACGAGCTACAGTATTATACTAAAAACCGTACCGAAAATGCAAGAGTCCAAAACGGTAAACTTATTATCGAAGCCCGTAAAGAAAACTACGAAAACCGACAGTACACATCGGCAAGACTAATTACATACCCAAATAACCACTCGTGGCAATATGGCCGCGTTGAGGCAAGCATTAAACTGCCATACGGCCAGGGTATATGGCCGGCATTTTGGATGCTTGGCAACGGAATTTTTGAAAACACCGCGTGGCCTGCCTGTGGCGAAATTGATATTATGGAGATGGTGGGAGGTGGCGCAGGGCGCGACAATAAAACACATGGAACACTGCATTGGTCCGATGCAAATAACAATCATGCTTATTACGGCGGCGCATACCAGTTAAGCAGCGGTATTTTGGCCGACACTTTTCATGTTTTTGCCATTGAATGGGATCAATACCAAATTCGCTGGTTTATCGATACTATACAGTTTCATGTTATCGATATTACACCGGCACACCTAAGCGAGATACACAACAAATTTTTTATTCTTTTAAACATTGCTGTTGGCGGCAATTGGCCCGGAAACCCTGATGCCACAACCGTTTTTCCGCAACAAATGGCTGTTGATTATGTACGCGTTTACCAAAAAAACGCGACCCCGCAAATTAATGGCGACACAAGTATTATTAAACAACAAAAAAATGTTATTTACTCGGTACCCGAATCGCCCAACTTTAGTTACCAGTGGGGCGTACCCGCAGGTGCACAAATTATTGATGGGCAGGGTACTAACAAAATTACCGTTAACTGGGGTTGCGACAATGGTTTTGTTCAGTGTACCCCAACAACTACTTGCAACACATACAGTTTAAAAAAACAGGTAACAATTAAACCTGTAACTATTAATGGGGCTGACAAAATTGCCGAAAACTCGGTAAACAACCGTTACAGCGTGGTACAGGCTGCTAATGTAACCTACACGTGGTCGGCCCCGCACGATGCCCAATTTATTGGCCGCACCGACACAAATGTTGTATATATTAACTGGGGAACAACCCCGGGCATTATAAAAGTTATTATCGACGGAAACTGCGGTACCGATAGTGCTTTATTAAATATTGCGATTAACAAACAATTACCGTATCCAAACCCTTTACAGCCGCACGCAATTCCAGGTACTATTATGGCTGTTAATTACGATAGTGGGGGCGAGGGGATAGCCTATCACGATACCGATGCCGAAAATAAAGGTACCGGACAGCGACAAGACGAAGGCGTTGACACCGAGCCTAACGATGGTGGCGAAAACATTGGATGGGTTATGCCCGGCGAATGGCTCGAGTATACTGTTAATGTTACCGAACCAGGGCCTTTTAACTTGGCAATACGTACGGCATCGCAAAATGGTGGCGGCACTTTTGAACTGCTTTTTAATGGCCAAAACCGTACAGGCACAATTACACTGCCTAACACCGGTTCGTGGACAACATTCACTTCGCACATGGTTGATAATATCGATATACGCGAATCGGACACATTAATGAGGGTAAATATATTGTCGGGTGAGTTTAACCTTGGAAGGTTCATATTCTCGAAACCATCGGCGGTTAATATTAACTTAATTCAAAATGTAACGGTTTACCCAACTGTGGCAAACAATATTATTAAAATTAAAAATATACAAAATACTTGCAGGTATAAAATTATAAACTCGTTGGGTGTAGTTGTACAACAGGGCAAGGCAAATAATAACCAAGCTGTTGATATACAAAATTTACCGGTCGGGCTTTACTTAATTAATATCGACAATGTTAGTAATCAAACTTTAAGGTTTATTAAAACCCGGTAACCACAAAATGCAAAAATAACCAAATGACAAAAATACTAACATACAGCATTTTAGCCATATCGTTAATATTGGTTGCATCGTGTACTAATAACAATGTAAAACCTGTAAACCAATACGAGCAGCAGGCATTACAATTGTTAAAAAAAATGACCATTGACGAAAAAATTGGTCAAATGAATCAGCAAAACACAAGCCAATACAACGACAGCCTTGTTAAAAATGGTTTGGTAGGCTCAATTTTAAACGAGACCGATGTTGACGAAATTAACCGGTTGCAAAAAATTGCAGTTGAACAAACACGATTAGGAATTCCATTGCTTTTTGGCCGCGATGTTATACACGGTTTTAAAACCATTATGCCTATACCATTGGGCCAGGCTGCTACATGGAACCCGCAATTAGTCGAAAAAGGCTCGGTATTTGCTGCCGCCGAGGCGCGAGCATCGGGTATTAACTGGGTTTTTTCGCCTATGGTTGATGTGTGCCGCGACCCACGCTGGGGACGTATTGCCGAAGGTTATGGCGAAGACCCCGTGCTTACATCGGCAATGGGCGTGGCAACAATTAATGGCTATCAGCAAAAAAATTTGAATTGTAGCATAACTGTTGCCGCCTGTGTTAAGCATTTTGCTGCATACGGTGCTGCCGAGGGCGGACGCGACTACCATACGGTTTCGTTACCCGAAAACGAAATTATTGACGTTTACCTGCCACCGTTTAAAGATGCCGCAATGGCTGGCGTAGCTTCGTTTATGATAGCATTTAACGAAATTAACGGAGTGCCTGCTTCGGCTAACAACTGGCTTATACGCAATATGTTGCGCAATAAATGGCAATATAACGGATTGTTGGTTAGCGACTGGTCGAGCGTATCGCAACTTGTAGTACACGGAGTTGCCGAAAATAATGAGCAAGCGGCTTTACTATCGGCACTGGCCGGTATTGATATGGATATGGCAAGTAACTGCTATATTAATTACCTTAAAAATTTGGTTAACACTAATCAATTATCGATAAAAATTATTGACCAGGCTGTTAAAAACATTTTAGTGTTAAAATTTAAACTTGGTTTGTTTAACAACCCTTACACTAACCCGGCAAACTACCCTGCAGTACTTAATAACGAGCATAAAAAAACTGCACAGCAACTTGCTGCCGAAAGCCTTGTGTTGCTTAAAAACAACAACAGTATTTTACCAATAAAAACAGTTGTTAATAAAGTTGCTGTTATTGGCCCTTTGGCCAATGCCCCGCACGACCAAATGGGCACCTGGGTTTTCGACGGCGATAAACAAAACTCGGTTACCCCGTTAACAGCAATTACAAATTTTTTGGGCAAACAAAAAATTAACTACGCGCCGGGGTTGCAAATTAGCCGTACATTAACAACCAACGGTTTCGAACAGGCTGTTAGTGCCGCCAAAAAATCGGATATAATATTACTTTTTATTGGCGAGGAGTCGATACTTTCGGGCGAGTCGCACTGTCGTGCCGATATTAACCTGCCCGGAGCGCAAACACAGCTAATTAATGAATTACACTCAACCGGCAAACCAATAGTTGCCGTGGTTATGGCTGGCAGGCCTTTAACATTTGAACGCGAAGCCGAAAAACTCGATGCAATTATTTACGCGTGGCATGGAGGCACAATGGCAGGCCCGGCTATTGCCGATATTATTTTTGGGGTTCAAAGCCCGTCGGGCAAGCTGCCGGTAACTTTTCCGCGTACCGTTGGACAAATACCGGTTTATTATGCTCAAAAAAATTCGGGCAAACCGGCCACAAATCAAACATGGGAGCACATGTATAAAATTCCGACCGAAGCTCCCCAACTATCGGTTGGCAATACTAACCATTATCTCGATTACGGTTTTAGGCCGTGGTTCTCGTTTGGTTATGGTTTGTCGTACTCAACTTTCGAGTACTCGGGCTTAAAAACTCAAAGCCCAAACTATAAACTTACCGATACCCTTGTTTTTTGTGCTTTTGTAAAAAATACCGGCAATTACTTCGCTGCGGAAACAGCACAATTGTACATACGCGATTTGGTTGGCAGTCGTACCCGACCGGTTAAAGAACTTAAAGCATTTAAAAAAATATGGCTCCAACCCGGGCAACAAACTTTGGTTGAATTTAAAATTGCTGCCAGCCAGTTGGCTTATACAAATTTATTGATGCAAACAGTTACCGAACCCGGTAGTTTTAAAGCCGGTATAGGTACAAACTCCGATGTTGAACTTAATATTGATTTTACAATCTCAAAATAAATAATATGATAAAAAATTCGCGTACATACGCTTTTGCAATATCGCTAATTGTAGCATTGGGCGGTTTCTTAATGGGTTTCGACGCTTCGGTAATATCGGGTGTTGTGGGTTTTATCGAACCCGAGTTTGAACTAACAAAATTACAATTAGGTTGGGCAGTAAGTTGCCTTACTTTAACATCAACAGCTGCAATGATGTTGGCCGGGCCTTTGAGCGACAAATTTGGGCGTAAATACATTTTGTTTTATGCAGCAGCGTTATATTTTATTTCGGCTGTTTTTTCGGCTTTGGCACCAAATTTTTTAAGCTTAGTTATTGCACGTATGATTGGCGGTTTTGGTGTTGGGGCAGCTTTAATTACCGCACCTATGTATATTGCCGAAATTGCACCACCAAAAATGCGCGGGCGCATGGTATCAATAAACCAGTTAAACATTGTGCTGGGCATATCGGCAGCTTTTTTTACAAACTATGTAATTTTAAAGTTAAGCCAGTCGGATATGCCACTGGCGCAAACCCTAAAACTAAGCCAGTACAACTGGCGTTGGATGCTTGGTTTAGAGGCTTTGCCGGCTTTGTTATATTTCGGTTTCCTGTTTTTGGTTCCCGAAAGCCCACGCTGGCTGGCCATGCACCAACAACCCGAAAAAGCTTTGGCTGTTATATCGCGAATTGTTGGCAGCCATCAGGCTAAAACCGAGCTAAATACCATTAACAAAAGCATTATAAACGACACCAAAAAAGAGCGTGTACCTGTTAAAGAACTTTTTAAACCTGCCATGAAATTTGTTATGATAATTGGCGTAACTATTGCCATTTTACAGCAAATTACCGGTATTAACTCGGTGTTTTTTTACGCCCCAATGATATTCGAGCAAACCGGCATTGGTACCGATGCTTCGTTTATGCAAGCCATTGTTATTGGCCTTACAAACCTTGTTTTTACTGTTGTGGCAATGCTTTTTGTCGATAAACTTGGCCGTAAGCCCCTTTTAATTGCCGGGTTAGCGGGTATAGCAATATCAATGTTTTTACTTGCCGGTAGTTTTAAATCGGCAAATTACCAACTTAATCAACAAGCAACAACCGAACTGGCACAAAACACCGGGTGCGAAAATATTACTACTATCAGTAATATAAACTATACAACCGACCGACAATTTAAAGCTGCTGTTAACCAAGCTATTGGTGAAACCGCTGCAGCAAAATACCAGGCCACAATAATACAAAAGGCAATAAACATAAATCCTTGGTTGGTGCTTATCGGAATTATTGGTTTTGTTGCATCGTTCGCGGTATCGCTGGGACCGGTTATGTGGATACTTTTTTCGGAACTGTTTCCTAACCGTTTGCGCGGTGTTGCAATTTCGTTTGCCGGGTTTATTAACTCGGCGGTAAGCTTTTTGGTACAACTGCTAATGCCATGGGAGCTTACAAACTTAGGCAATGCCCCAACTTTTTTTATTTATGGGCTATTTGGAGCAATAGGGCTAATATTTGTTATTGTTTACCTGCCCGAAACTAAAAACAAATCGCTCGAAGAGCTTGAAAAAATATTGATAAAAACTAAATAGCGATTGAGCGAATCGCTCAATTTGGGTTTATGGCACACTAAACTTTACCATTTAACAAAATAGGACTAATGATAACCGAAAAAAAATATCGAATGCAAATTATTAAACTTATACCGGTATGCATTGTGGTTGCAGGCATTACATTTAGCGCGTGTAAGCAATCGGTAAAAACCAACAAACCTGCTAAGGTTGCTGTGAAACTTAATAATAATAACCAATACAGGTTATTTGTAAACAATAACGAGTTTTTTGTTAAAGGTGCCGGGCTCGAGTTTGGCAATATCGACCTTTTGGCTCAAAACGGCGCAAACTCGTTTCGAACCTGGCGCACCGAAAACGGCAAGCGCGATGCTGCCGAAATACTTGACCAGGCACACAAAAACGGCCTTATGGTTATGATGGGCTTGGAGGTGGCGCGCGAGCGTCATGGGTTCGATTATAACGATACCGCACAGGTAAACAAACAGTTTAACTACATTAAAACCGAGGTTGAAAGGCTTAAAAACCACCCTGCTTTACTGGCTTGGGCTATTGGTAACGAACTTAACCTTAACGCCCAAAACCTTAAAGTTTACGACGCGGTTAACCAAATATCGGAAATGATACATAAAATTGACCCTAACCACCCAACTACTACAACTTTGGCAGGTATTGGCAAACGCGAAATTGACTACATTAAAGTAAACTGTACCGACATCGATTTTATATCGGTGCAAATGTACGGCGACATTGTTAACGTGCAAAAACGTATTGCCGATGCCGGTTGGCAAGGCCCATACATGATTACCGAATG
>CAZJCR010000097.1:0-13508 GCA_964544385.1 uncultured Bacteroidales bacterium | reverse complement strand
GCGCGAGGTACGCATGCGCATGAAACGCGAAGACCTTAGCGCAATTGATTATGTGTTCTCGTGGCTTGGCGATACCGAGTTGTTACTTGCAATAATCAAACTTATTGAAGACAAAATGAACGCCCATAACGACATTGAAGTAGTTGGCGTACAAGCAATATTATTAGTTGAAGACAATATACGGTTATACTCGAGCTACCTGCCGGCAATGTACAAAATTATGTTACAACAAAGCCAATCGTTTAAACACGAAGGTGCCAACGAGTTTCAACAAATGTTGCGCAAACGCGGCCGTCCAAAAATTTTGCTTGCCACAAATTACAACGATGCAACACAACTTTATCAAAAATATAAAAACAATATTTTGGGAGTTATTACCGATGTTCGTTATAATAACAACGGCGTTGACGACCCACAGGCCGGCTTTAAACTTTACCACCATATACACTCCCATAACCCGTATCTGCCAATTGTAATACAATCGTCGGAATCACAAAACAATAAAATTGCCGAACAATTGGGGGTTCCGTACATTAACAAAAACTCGCCAAACCTAAAAAAAGAGTTACGCGACTATATAAAAACCCACTTTGCTTTTGGCGATTTTATTTTTAAACTGCCCGACAATACCCAGGTTGGAAGAGCAACAAACCTTAAAGAGTTTCAACATCAAATACTAACAATACCCGACGAGAGTTTACAGTACCACTCAAAAATGAACGACTTTTCGCGATGGCTAAACGCCCGCGCACTTTTTTCGCTTGGTACTATTTTTAAAGATGCTCGTGCCGAAGACTTTAACGCAAGCACCGAATTAAGACAATATGTTTTTAACGAAATATCAAAATACCGTTTAAACCGTGGCCGTGGCATTATTACCAAGTTCAGCCGCAGCGTTTTCGACCGTTACTGCATTTTTTCGCGCGTTGGCAACGGCTCGTTAGGCGGAAAAGCACGCGGGCTTGCCTTTATTGATGCACTTATAAAACGGCACCAAATGCTTTACAGGTTCGACAATGTGGTAATTACAATTCCACGCACTTTAGTTTTGGCCACCGACATTTTTGACGAGTTTATGGAGCGCAACAACCTTTACAACATTGCCCTTTCGGTTGCAACCGATAACGAAATTTTAGAATCATTTAGCAAAGCCGAGCTGCCACATTATGTTATTAATGTTCTTAATACATTTTTAGACGTTAACAACACACCATTAGCTGTACGGTCGTCAAGCGTGCTCGAAGACTCACACTACCAACCTTTTGCCGGTATCTACTCAACATACATGGTACCATATACCGATTATCGCCAAAAAATGATAGAAATGCTTTGCCTTGCAATAAAAAGCGTGTACGCATCAACATTTTTTAAAAGCAGTAAAGCATACATGAAAGCCACACGCAACGTTATTGACGAAGAAAAAATGGGCATTATAATACAACAAGTTTGCGGCAAACAATACGGACAACGATACTACCCTACACTATCGGGCGTGGCACGTAGCATAAACTACTACCCTGTAGGCCCCGAAAAAACCACCGACGGCATTGCAAACATTGCATTAGGGCTTGGCAAACAAATTGTTGAGGGAGGCACATCGTTACGTTTTAGTCCAAAATACCCACGCAATATTTTGCAACTACACGACGCCGAAACAGCACTAAAAAGCACGCAAAAAGAATTTTACGCGCTTAACCTCGACCCCGCAGCTTTTAAACTTTGCATAAACGATTGTATTAATTTACAACATCTTAAAATTAAAGATGCCGAAGCCGATAAATCGATAAAACACATTTCGTCAACATACGATTTACACGACAACACCATGCGCGACGGTTCCGATTACGATGGCAAAAAAATTATAACATTTGCCAATGTACTTAAATACAATGCATTTCCGCTGGCTCAAATACTCGAAACATTGCTCGATATTGGCGCAAAAGAGATGAACAACCCGGTTGAAATTGAATTTGCTGCCAACTTAGATGTAAACCCTGGCGAACCGCGTATTTTTAATTTTTTACAAATACGCCCGATTGTCGAAAACGAAGAGGTTGTTGAATACGACTTTTCGCACGAAAATAAAAACAATTGGCTTTTATATAGCAATACAGCCTTAGGCAACGGGCATATAAAAGATGTTTACGATGTAATTTATATTAAACCCGAAACATTTGACCCGGCAAACAACAAAATAATACCGCAAATACTCGAAAAAATAAACAATAGCTTTATCGAAACCGATAAAAACTATATACTTATTGGCCCCGGCCGCTGGGGTTCGTCGGATCCATGGCTGGGCATACCTGTAAAATGGGCACAAATATCGCAAGCCCGCATTATTGTTGAATCGGGTTTAAGCAATTACCATGTGGACCCAAGCCAGGGCACCCATTTTTTTCAAAACCTTACTTCGTTTAGGGTTGGTTATTTTACTATAAACACATCGATTAACGATGGTTACTTTGACATAAATTATTTAAACTCACTACCATCAATATACGAAGACAATTATTTACGACATGTAAAATGCCAATCGGGTTTAACTATAAAAGTTGACGGAAAAAACAACAAAGCTATAATATACAAACCTAACCAATAAATAATTTACCACAACTAAACAAAAAAACATATCAGGCGTTATCAGTAAACAGGTTAAAACCCAAATTGAGCGATTCGCTCAATCGATTTAGATTATGTAAGTATTTCACTACATTTCGTTAGTGAATTTCAACAAACTCTACATCGGGGTTATACCTAAGTAAAGCGTTTGTTCGCTTAGCTCCAACCGCTCAACTTAGGTAAAAACAAGAATAAACTTAATTAAACAATAAAACATATTGCAATGAACAAAACGGTTGAATTTATTTTAGTTATGGCAATATCGTTGCCATTAGCAATAGGCATAATAAAAGCCATATTCAAAAAATCGATAATGTACACCGTAGCAGCATGGACAGTATCGGTAGTATTTTTAGGATGCGCGTCGTATTACATTGTAGGCACACTTGGCGGTGGCATTTATGTTTTAGGATCGTTGTCGTTAACATTTGGATACGGAATATTTGTTTACATACGCATAAACAAAATTTTGCGCATACCGCTCGACAGTTCAATTAAACTAATAAAACAACTATCGGATGGCAACCTTAATATTAAAGTTGACCAAAGTAACGATACCAACGAATTAGGAATACTAAACAACTCAATAAAAAACCTTACCGAGGCACTAACCCAAATTGTAGGCGAAATTAAAAACAGTACAAACCATTTGGCAAATACAAGCAACGAGTTGCAAGGCACATCGGAACAGATAGCAAACGGGGCAAACGAGCAAGCATCGTCGGTTGAAGAGATATCATCGACAATTGAAGAAATATCGGCCGGAGTTGAAACCAACAATAATATGGCAAACGATGCCGGCAAAATGGCCAATAACATGGCCGAGGGAATAAGTAAAATTAGCAGTGCATCGGTTGAGAGTATGGAATCGGTGAGTGCCATAACCGAAAAAATTAATATTATTACCGAAATAGCTTTCCAAACAAACATACTCGCCCTTAATGCAGCTGTTGAAGCTGCCCGAGCCGGCGAACATGGTAAAGGCTTTACTGTTGTTGCCGCCGAGGTTAGGCGGCTTGCCGAACGTAGCCGCGTTGCTGCCGACGAAATTGTTTGGCTGGCACAAAAAAGTGCAAAAGTTACCCAAGATGCCGATAAACTTATGGCCGAAATTACCCCTGTAATTCAAAACTCGACAGCAACCATGAAAGAAATTGCCGCCGGTACACGCGAACAAAGCTCGGGAATAGCCGAGGTTAACAATGCTATACAACAGCTTAATAATGTTACACAACAAAACGCTGCTGCCAGTGAGCAAATGGCCGCCAGTGCCGAAAACCTTGCACAACAGGCTCAACAACTATCGGGGCTAATAATGTTTTTTAAATAATACCTACAAGGGAGTTACTCCTAAGTTGAGCGTTTATTTGTTTTGCTACAAACCCTCAACTTAAGTAATAGTTACTGTTATAATAAATAATATGCAGCATTTTTACGAAACCAAATACAACAAATGAACCGACTTGACAGGCTAACAAGCATTCTTATACAACTTCAATCGAAACGACTTACAACTGCCCGCGAAATAGCCGAACGATTTGAAGTTACTATTAGAACAATTTACCGAGACATTCAAACATTAAGGCTTGCCGGTGTGCCAATTGGCGAAGAAGAAGGAAAAGGCTATTTTTTAGTTGATGGTTACAGGTTGCCCCCTGTAATGTTTACAATGGAAGAGGCAAGAGCTTTGGTAACAACAAGTAAAATTTTAAAATATCATACCGAATACTCTCTTAAACAAAATTACGAATCGGCACTTTTAAAAATAAAAGCTGTTTTGCCTCTTAACAACAAAAACCAATTGGAATATTTAAATTCAAGAATCGGGTTCCAAAAACCCTGGGCACCAACAAGTTTACATTTAGACACTATTCAGTACTCAATAACTGAAAACAAAAAACTGAAAATAAAATATCAGACAAGAGGCGACGAACAACTTAAAGAGCGAATAATACACCCTTACGCCGTATATTTTAGCGGCGCGGTTTGGTCAACTATTGCATTTTGCGAGCTGCGACATGAAATAAGAGAGTTTAGGCTTGACAGAATAAAAGAACTTAAATTACAACAAATTAATTTTAAACCCGACAAGTCATTCAATTTTGAACACTATTTAGAAGAACGTTCGAAAAGACTATTTTTAAACCCCGATAGTGCTTTATAAATTAAACCCCTGACAAAGGGTTGTCATACATGCCTGTTATTTTTGCTTAAAATTCAAAACAAAAATGTACAAAAAAGCAATTTTATTAATCGGCATTGTTACACTTTCATTAAGTTTAAGCAAGGCACAAACACAAAAAAGTATGACAGCAAAACAAGTTACAATCAGAGACAAACAGGTTGAAATTAATTATTTTCAACAAGGGCATGGCAACACAACTCTTTTGTTTTTACACGGCTGGTGTATTAACGCAACGTATTGGAAAAACCAAATTGAATATTTTTCGCATAATTACAATGTTTATGCAATTGACCTGCCTGGCTTTGGCAAATCGAAAGCCGTACGAACCGAATGGACAATTGAAGAATATGCCAATGATGTAACAGCATTTATTGACACATTGAACCTTAAAAATGTGGTAATAATTGGGCACTCAATGGCAGGCGAAATAATGTTACAAGTAGCTTTATCTAACAATAAAAAAATAGTTGGCATTGTAGGTGTTGATAATTTTAAAACTATTGACGTTGTATTTACACCAGAACAAATGAAACAAATGACCGATTTTTTCCCGATGCTTGAAAACGATTTTAAAAACTCGGCACCTGTTTATGCCGACATGATGCTTTTTAGCCCAACAACACCAAACGAAGTGAAAGACAGGGTAAAAACCGATTTTGCAAACAGCAATGCGGTTATTGGCTATAAAACCATTATAACCCAAATGCAATATGCTTATGCCGATGCAAAGCGATTAGAACAGCTTAACTATAAGCTATACTTAATAAACAGTAACGGTTTTACAACAAACGAAACAGGGCTGAAAAACCATTGTAAAAACGGATTTAAAGTTGAAACTATCGACGCAACCGGCCATTATCCAATGATAGAAAAACCTACTGAATTTAACTTAATTTTTGAAAACGTATTGACATGTATAAAATAAACTGTTGCTAAAACACAATATGGCCACTAAGGGTTTTGCTTGCTCATATAGGTTGGTATAGTAATTTTAGCGTTTAAAAAATACCTGCACCTTAATAACAAAAAAAGCAACCCCTTGCTGGCTATATTGTAAACCATTAAAACTAAAATTTATATACAAAGCCCAACGATATTATCTCTTTAAACTGTATGCCTTTTTTAGTATTTTGGGCATTATCGGGAGTTGGGTCAGGTATGTTAATATCGTTGTCCCAAATTAACTGCGACGAAAATTTTGCCTTAACATAATCGTTTACCGGAAAAATAATTTTCATCTCCCAATCAACATCAACAGTTTTAAACTGTGGTTTTTTTACATAATTTAAAAACAAATCGAGCTCGTTTTCAATAGTAATATTACCAAAAACTGTAGTTTTGTGCTTTATTTGCGATAACACACCAACCTCGTAAAGAGCATTTTTTGATGTATCGACACCATATTTTGCCCTGTTAATGTCGGAATTAAGAACATAAGTAGCTTTGCCGGTAACTGGCGACAAAAAAACCTTTAAGCCTTTATATTGCTTTAAGTCGAAACCAACTGCAAATGTTAAATAAGCAGGGTTCATAAATTTTGATACCGGAACAGCTTGCCTAATATTATTAACATAACTGTAGTTTGGGGCACTTTGTGTTTTAAACTCGCCAATTACCGATAAATAGTAACCATTATTAAGTTTTCGTCCGTATTTCGATGCCAGTTCAATACGGTCTTCGTTAAAAACCCAATGCGCGTTAGTGTCGGAGTACTCGCCCTGGCGTAACATACCAATTTTAAATTTGACACTGTTCTCCCACGATGTATTGTTTTTTTTATAGTTAGCAAACAAATTTACGCTTGCAATAAACGACATTGAAGGCTCGCCCCCTTTTACCCAGTTTGTTTGGCCGTTTTGCGACAGTTCAAAACTTGCATCGCCGTATAGCGACCAAAAAGTTGCAGGCCCGGGCATTTTACGTTTCTCAATTGTTATTTTGGGGTTACGGTAATCGTAGCGTTTTAAACGGCCCACAGCCTCTTTTGCTCTATCGCCATTTTCGTTTTCAATTTCGGGGGTATTATCAATAAGCAGGCGCATCGAGTTTTGTGTAATGTCGCGTATAACAGCCGGCACCTTTGTTCCCCAGTAGTCGGTAAGGTTTAAACGTACTAAATCGGTATTTTGTCTATAAAGCTTAACTTCAACCGAGTCGCTATTTATATCGATAAAATAAAAATAAACTGTATCGCGCCTAATATCGTTAATAAAACTAATTACCGAGTCCGACTCAAAACCACTTATTGCAGTATGAACCGCAGCAACAAGTGTATCAATTTTTGCATAACGGTTGTACAACTCGTTTTTTGCCATTAGTACCGAGTCTTTACTTGTAACGTTAGCAATATAAAGCGCGCTGTCGGCCATGGCAAGCGAGTCGCTCGTATTAAAAGTAGCAAGCTTTGTGCAAAGTTCCTGCCTTAAACTGTCGCACAAAAAACGTTGTTTTTCAAGATATTCAATATACTTTTTAAGCTCGTTTATATCGGTTTGAAAATTGTTGGCTTTTGCAAAATTGCGAACAAATAATACCTGACGGCGCAAATTATAATCAGATATTGTATTAAACAATTTGTTAGTTTTTAGAATTATAGTGGTATCGGCCAAACTATCGGCGTAAGCCTGGTTAAGGCTTTGGGTAAAAACTCGAAGCGAGTGTATTTGTGTTGAATCAATAACTACACGCTTACTCCTTTGGGCATGGGTTATATTAACAATAATTAAAAAAATACCAACTAATAAAAACACCCGTTTACAACCCATAACTTATTTTATTTTAAAAGCCCGTAAATTAACAAATTGTAAAGCCAATTTGCAAGCAAATTGTTTATGTATAAAAAAACACAATTTATTTATTTTACTGATATAATGTTACTTACAAGCATAGCGGCTAACTTTATTGAGCAATATCATAAAATAATATGTTTATAAGTTTGCATAAAAATATGTTACATAATTACCCTCAACCCAATTACCTTATAACAATTATTGCTAATTTTGGTACAATAAAAAAACAAAATGGAAAAAGGTTTTTACATAATTATATTACCGCATTTTATTTTTATAAACCTTAAAAACCGCGACTCGTTCGGTAAATAGTTTGTTGCCAAACAAATAGCAATACTTAGTAAAAGTATTTTCATTACAATCAAAAAATTTATTTAACAACTAAAACAAACTATTATGGAATTGCCATATGCCGAACCATACAAAATTAAAACCGTTGAAACAATACAACAAAGCACAGTTAACGAGCGCGAACTGTGGATAAAACAGGCAAACTATAACCTTTTTAACCTAAAAAGCCAACAAGTATTTATCGATTTACTTACCGACTCGGGCACCGGAGCCATGAGCGACAAACAATGGGCCGCAATTATGACCGGCGACGAATCGTATGCAGGTTCCGTATCGTATTACGAACTGCAAAAAACTATTACCGATATTTTTGGGTTCAAATACTTTTTACCAACCCACCAGGGCAGGGCTGCCGAAAATGTTTTATTTTCGGCTCTTTTAAAACCAGGCCAAATAGTACCAGGCAACTCACAATTCGACACTACCAAAGGACATATTGAACATAGAAAAGCAACCGCCATTGACTGTACCGTTGATTGCGCTTTTGAGACTACAAACAACCAGCCATTTAAAGGCAATATTGACATTGACAAACTAAAAAATGTTATTAACAATAACCCTATAAGCAACATTCCGTTTATACTAATAACAATAACAAACAATAATGTTGGAGGACAACCAGTATCGCTGCAAAACATAAAAGATGTATGGCAATTGGCGCAACAACATAATATACCTTTAGTTTTTGACAGCGCGCGCTTTGCCGAAAACGCCTACTTTATTAAAAAACGCGAACCAGGTTACGCGAGTAAAACAATACAACAAATTATAACCGAAATGTACCAATACGCCGACTACGCTACCATGAGTTGCAAAAAAGACGGCATTGTTAATATTGGTGGTTTTATAGGCTTTAACAATAAAACCACATATAACACCGCCATAACCTACAATATAATGTACGAGGGCTTTATTACTTACGGCGGAATGGCCGGCCGCGATATGGCCGCTCTGGCGCAAGGGCTACGCGAGGCTACAACATTTGAATACCTTGAATCGCGCGTTAAACAGGTTGAATACCTTGGAAATAAACTAACAGGTTATGGCATTCCCATACAAAACCCTGTTGGTGGCCACGCTGTATTTGTTGATGCAGGCTTAATGCTGCCCAAAGTACCAAGCGAGCAGTTTATTGCACAAACACTGGGTATCGAACTTTATATTGAATCGGGAGTTAGGGCGGTAGAAATTGGGGCACTTTTAGCCGACCGCGACCCCATTACGCGACAAAACCGTTACCCTAAAACCGAGTTTTTACGGCTTGCCATACCGCGCCGCACGTATACCAATAACCACATGGACTATGTTGCAGCCGCTCTAAAAAATATTTTCGACCGCAGGACAAATATTAACTCGGGTTATAAAATAATTGACGAAGCCCCTATTATGAGACACTTTACCGTAAAACTCGACAAGGTATAAACTTACTCTTCAATTTCGATGCTGTATTGTACCCTGTATGTTTCGTTGGCAGGCAGCTCAACAATTGCCTCTTTAGTTTCAAAAATACCATTCGAGTCGAAACTATCGGTTATACCCTGCCAAGGCTCAATACAAACAAAATTTGCCCCGGGCTTGGCCCATATGCCTAAGTACGGGAATCCCGCAAAATTAACAATCACAGCATCGGAATTAACCCTGTTTCGTAATGACGCGGTTTTCGATTTTAAACTCTTGAAAATAAGGGCATCGTTGGCAAACATATTAACCGACAATGGTAACTGGTTACTTTGCTCGAATATTTTTGTGCGAGTGCCGTTAAGCAAACCGTCGCGACCAAGGTTATACGTGTAAGCGTCTTCGTCGCAATCAAACTCAATATAATAATCGTTATAACAAATATTACTGTCGACATGGCAATTAAAAGCCGGGTGGCCACCTATAGCAAAAAACATAGTTTTGTTATCGATATTTGTAACTTTATGTGCAACAACAAGCTTATTCCCAATTAACTGGAACGAAATAACAAACTCGAACATAAAAGGGTAAACTTTTAGTGTACTGATATTGGCTGTTAATTTTAACATAACAATATCGGGTCCCTGATATTTAAGTTCAATATTGGTATTATTACGTATTATACCATGTTTTGGCAACATAAAATGCCCATCGCCAATTTTTGTGCTATTGTTTTTTAAACTGCCAATTACCGGGAACAAAACCGGGGCATAACTTGCCCAAACATCGGGGTTTGCCCCCCACATAAATTCCTTACCGGTACTGTTCGACATTATACTGCAAATTTCGGCACCTTTTTGCAATACCTTAACCGTTAAAAAACTGTTTTTTATAGTATAAACCATTACAACAAAAATAAATTAGCCACAAATGTATAAAAAAGCCTGTTATTAAAGTATTGAACAAAACCTTAGTAATTTATGTTTAAATAACAAGTTATGTCCTTAATATAAAAATAGTTAATAATACTAAACTACTATAAAACCCTATCAATAATATATTAACTAAAAACGGAGGACTATGTATGAGCCAAATTGAAACACTTGTAAAAGACCTTACACAAAAACACGGCAACAAACGCGAGAGTTTACTACCAATATTACAGGGCGTGGTACAACAATACAGCTATTTAAGCGAGTATGCTATGATTGAGATAGCCCGTAATTTAGAGATATCGACAGCCGAAGTTTTTGGCACCGCCTCGTTTTACTCGTTTATTGACGTTAAACCACGCGGTAAATATGTAATACGCGTATGCAAAACAATTACCTGCGCAATGAAAGGTAAAAACCAAATATTACTTGCACTTGAAGATGCCCTTAAAATAAAAGTTGGCGAAACCAGCACCGACAAAATGTTCTCGTTACTAACAACAAATTGCCTTGGTTGGTGCCATAAAGCCCCGGCAATGTTAATTAACGACGAAATTTTTACCGAATTAACACCCGAAAAAGTTCGCCAAATTATTGAGAGCTATAAAAAACGCGAAACCGAGAACCTGTATCAATAATATCACTAACCAAAAAGTTAAAAATATGACAAAAAAACAACTCCGACGGGTAGATATGATATTTACACCCGAAGACGATTACCATATTTTAATGGAGCAAACACTTGCAAAACCCAGTAGCGAAATTATTGACGAGATGATTAACTCGGGACTTAAAGGCCGCGGGGGCGCAGGGTTCCCCACCGGGCTTAAATGGAAACTTACAGCAGCAGCCAATAGCGATATAAAATACGTAATTTGTAATGCCGACGAAGGCGAACCTGGCACATTTAAAGACCGCGAAATTTTAACAAAAGTACCCTACAAGGTTTTAACCGGAATGGCTGTTTGCGCTAAAATTATTAACACCAAAAATGGCTTTATTTATTTACGCGGCGAGTACAAATACCTTACCCCTTTTTTAAATTCCGAAATTGACACATTTAACAATTATTGCAAACAACTTGGGCTTGA
Source organism: uncultured Bacteroidales bacterium (assembly GCA_964544385.1). Taxonomy (GTDB): domain Bacteria; phylum Bacteroidota; class Bacteroidia; order Bacteroidales; family SZUA-534; genus CAZJCR01. The sequence goes on along the minus strand of CAZJCR010000097.1, from coordinate 2,140 downwards.
CTTTACGGTTTCGATATTTTTAGGCAGCGGGGCGTATATTTGCGGCGAAGAGAGTGCCCTGTTCGAATCGATGGAAGGCAAACGGGGCGAACCTCGGAACAAACCACCATACCCTACCGAGTATGGTTACATGGGCAAACCCACAGTTATTAATAATGTTGAAACACTGGCACATACTTTTACAATTTTTAAACATGGTGCACAAAACTTTCGCGACATGGGAGTGCAAGACTCCCGCGGCTCGAAACTTTTTTCGGTATCGGGCGACACACCAATACCCGGCATTTACGAACTAGAGTTAGGAATGACAGTGCAAGACTTTGTTGACGATTTTGGCGATGGCGATTGCAAAGCCGTACAAGTTGGCGGGGCATCGGGTTTTTTAGTACCACGTAAACGATTTTCCGAAACAACTATTGGTTATCAGGGCAAGCTTACCGGCATATCGTTGCCTACAGGCGGGTCGATGATGCTTTTTAACAGCTCGCGCTCAATGTACAATGTACTAAACAACTACCTCGAGTTTTTCCAGGAAGAATCGTGTGGACAGTGTACACCATGCCGTGTAGGCTGCCAACAGCTTTACCAGGGCATACAGACAGTTAAACGCGGACAAAAACCCGCGGCTTACCTCGACAAACTATTAAAACTTACCGATACCATGAAAATTACTGCCAAATGCGGCTTAGGGCAATCGGTAGCAAACTCGTTCCAATCAATTGTCGAGAACTTTCGCGAAGAGATGATTTACTAATTGGTTAACTTAAAACCCTATTTATGAGCACACAAGTAAACTTAACCATAAACGGAATAGCTGTAAGTGTCGAAAAAGGCACAACGGTACTCGATGCCGCAAAAAAACTATCGATAAAAATACCAACACTTTGTTACCACAAAGATTTATGCATAGCCGGTAACTGCCGGGTTTGCGTTGTTGAACAGGCTGGGGCAAAAAAACTTATTGCATCGTGCGCAACACCAGTTACCGAGGGCATGGAGATATTAACAAACAGCTTTACGGTACGCAATTCGCGCAAGCATATTATTGAACTTTTACTGGCCGAGCATAATGCCGACTGTACTAAATGTTATAAAAACGGAAATTGCGAGTTGCAAGAACTTGCTGCCGAGTACAAAATTACAAACTCCGATTTTATTGACCTTGTACCATCAAAAAATTACAGTATCGACGCATTGTCGCCATCGATAGTTAAAGACGACAGTAAATGCATACGCTGCCAGCGATGCGTGCGAACATGTAACGAGATACAGCACCTGTCGGCTATTGATGTTGCTTACAAAGGCGAACACATGAAAATTTCGACTTTTTTAGAAAAACCGCTTAACGACGTTGTGTGTAGCAATTGTGGCCAATGCGTAATACATTGCCCAACCGGCGCACTTACCGAACGTAATTACATTGAAGAGGTTTGGGACGCTATTGCCGACCCCGATAAACATGTAGTTATACAAACTGCTCCCGCCGTACGCGTAGGCCTTGGCGAAGAGTTTGGCACTAACGGTACAGGGCGGGTTACGGGTAAAATGGTGTCGGCATTAAAAAGGCTCGGGTTCGACTCGGTGCTCGATACCGATTTTACTGCCGACCTTACTATAATGGAAGAGGGTTCGGAGTTACTAACCCGCCTAAAAAAAGCGTTAAAAGACAACGACCCTGATGTTAATATACCTATGTTCACGTCGTGCTCGCCAGGCTGGGTAAAGTTTATCGAACACTCGTTCCCAAACTTTTTGGGTCATTTAAGTACATGCAAATCGCCGCAACAAATGTTTGGAGCCTTGGCAAAAACTTATTACGCCAAAAACCGTGGGCTAAACCCGGCCAATATTGTATCGGTGTCGGTAATGCCATGCACGGCAAAAAAATTCGAGGCCAACAGGCCCGAGATGCGCTCGAGCGGTTATAAAGATGTTGACTACGTACTAACCACACGCGAGCTTGCTATTATGATAAAACAGGCTGGTATTGAGTTTAACTCGCTCGACGATGAAAAATTTGACAAACTTATGGGCAACTCAACCGGGGCCGGGGTAATTTTTGGAGCAACGGGCGGCGTTATGGAAGCTGCATTACGTACCGCTTACGAATTGGTAACAGGACGCGAAGTACCTTTTGATA